>NZ_JBHVXZ010000114.1:0-31865 GCF_042881395.1 Amycolatopsis sp. NPDC058278
ATCGCCGCGTCGCTCGGCACCAAGGTCGCGAAGGGTGAAATGACATGGGGCTGACCGACGACACCACGCCCGCCGCCGTGGTCCGGCGGCAGTACCTCGCCTCCGCCACGGGCGACCTCGCCGCGCTGCGGGCGACGCTGGCCCCGGACGTCGAGTGGACGGAGATGGCCGGGTTCCCGCTCGCCGGCACCTACCGCACCCCGGAAGGCGTCACGAGCGGGGTCATGGAGAAGCTCGCGCAGGACTGGGACGGCTGGGCGGCCCACGACGACACCTACGTCGCCGACGGCGAGAACGTCGTCGTGCTGGCCCGCTACACCGCGACGCACCAGGCGACCGGCAAACCGTTGAACGTCCGGGTGGCCCACCACTTCACGGTGCGCGGCGGGCTGATCGTCCGGTTCGAACAGTTCACCGACACCGCCCTGGTCCGCGACGCGGCCACCGCCTGAGGGCGATCACCCCGGCGGCAGGACCGCCGAAGCACTGCCGCCGGGCCCGGTCACGGTCGCACGGACCGTGAGCGCGGCCGGCAGCCGGACGACCGTGACCTGCCAGGTCCGCGGCGAGCCGACGTCGTGGGTGCCGCCGGCCTGGGCGACCAGGTCCGGGATGCGGTCGGCAGGTACCTCGCGCAGGTCGAACCGCGGGACGGCGGAATCGGCGGGCGCGAAGACCACCGAAAGCCGGCGTTCTTCGACGACGGCGGTGAGCACCTCCGAAACGTCCACCCCGCCGGCGAGTGCGTCGATGGCCCGGCGCAGCTCCCCCGCGTCCAGCAAGGACTGCTCCGGGCCGACGGTGATCGTCGCGGAGCTCGAAGCGGACGTCACCGTGGTGGACGACGATTCTGACGATTCTGATGACGAGGCCGGCTCTTCGGCGACCGGCTCCGGGCTGAACAGCTCGGCGCGGAACAGGCCGAGGACGGTGGCCGCGCCGAGCAGCAGCCCGATGAACACGACCACGGTGAACCCGCACCCCTCCGGCGGCCGCTGGACCAAAGTGGACTCGGGCGCGGGCTCGACGACCGTCTCCGCCGCGCGGCGCGCCCACTCCGCCGCCGGGCGCGGCACAACCTCGGCCCGCCACGGCTGTTCCGGCGGGTACTCGACGACGAGGACGTCACCCACCCGGTAGCGCGGGAGGTCGACCAGGTTGACGTGGTGCGTGGTCTCGACGCGGAACGACTGCGCGGCCTCGGGCGCAACCGTCAGGACCAAGGTGAGCGGGACGTCCCCGGTCTCGGTGCCGCCGGCGCGCAGGCTCTCGATCCGCGCGAGGGCGACGCGGGGAACGACCGCCGCCTCGCGGGCACGGCGCGGTATGCCGGCGACGAAGAACAGGACACCGTAGCCGAGCGGAAGTCCCAGGCCGGCCAGGAACACCGGCACGCTCTCGATGACGACACCGGTGACGCCGGCACACAGGGCCGCTCCGATGATGCCGCCGGTGAGAAATCCGCGCGCGAGGGCGACCGGACCGAGGTGGGTGGGCGCAGCTGACATGGACGTGCTCCGGATTCTCGAAGGGACTGCTGGGGACCCGGCCGATGGCTTCGGGTCAGCTCCGCTTGCGGCTCGCGATCACGTCGGAGAGCTGCCGCACGTGGGCGGGGTCCGCGTCCCGGGCAAGGGCGACGTAGTGGTCCATGACGGCCGGCCGGTAGCGCACGGGCAACGTCTGTCCTGGGGCGAGCCGGGTGAGCTCGGTGATCGTGAGGTCTTCGTCTGCGACACCGCGGAACGAGATGCCGTCGGCGGTCTCCACGTCGAACATCAGGACCACGCGTGGATTGCTGTTGACCTCCCGCCAGTCGACGAGAACGCCGAGCGCAAGCACCCCCGTACGCAGTTCCGCGTTGCGCTTCCACGCAGCACTGCTCAGCAGCGGGTTCGGGGCGACGCCCGGGAAGTCGGGTCCGACGCCGAGCGATTCCCGGCTCAGGTCGGGCCTGAGCAGCGCCATCAGATCGTTGAGCTTCTTCTTCGAACCGAACATCTTGACTCCTGTCTATCCAACTGAACCCTGCCTATTCGGCGGACACGCCCCAATCGAACGGCGGGCCCGGGAACGCCGCGGCCGGATCCGGTTCCACCAGTACCTCGTCCGGGTCCCGGGGGTCGTAGCGGACCAGCACCGTCGAGCCGCGGGCCGGGGCCTGGAACAGCGGCGTGACCATGGTCGTCACCACCGTGCGCTCCCCCGACTCCGTGGGGAACCGGACGTGGACGACGAACCGCGGGTGTCCCATGATCCAGACGCTCGTGAACTCCACGTGCGTCACGTGGCCGGTCACCTGGCGGCCGCCGCGGCGGAGGCCCTCCACGCGGTCGTCCGCCTCCGCCGCGGCGAGGAACGCCCGCAGCAGCACCACGATCACGACCAGGGCCACCAGCGCGGACACCGCGGGCAGCAGGTACGGCTCGTAGTAGACGACCCAGTCCACATCGGACCACGGTGTGGCTTTGCCGTCGGCCTGGGACGGCAGCCGCTGCCCCACCGACTCCGGCGGGCTCCACGACGGGATCGCCACGCCGGTGCCCAGCGCCACGCCCAGAGCCGCGGCCAGCGAGCTCGCCCGGAGGCCGACGCCCAGCCGGGACAACGACAGGCCGTCGCCCCACAGCATCGCGAAGCCGAGTGACGACGCCACCGTGATGGCGACGCTGAAGAACAGCACGAGTGAAACCACCGGGCCCGCGTCGGCCCCCCACGCGTCGACGCGGTTCAGTGACATCAGCCGGAAACCGTCCAGCAGCCCGAGCGCCCCGGACCAGCCCGCCGCCGCCCAGGCGAGCGTCGTGGGCACGCCGAGCAGCCACAGCCGCCGTCCCGCCCGGCGGGCCTGCCGCGGATCGCCCGGCAGGCCGAGGTCGAATGCTCCGAACACGGCGCCGCACCTAGGCGATCGGGCCGAACACGGCGACCTTCGCCGGGTCGGCCGGGTCGAGGCGGGCCTCGTGGCGGGTGCCGGGCGCGTACTGCTGGATGGTCGCCTGCGGCGTGATCAGCGGGGTCACCGTCCGGTAGGTGGTGCCGTCGGCGCGGGTGACCTCGAGCGTCGCGGTGTACCGGGCCTGCCCGGCGACGGTCCGGTCGGTCGGCTCCAGGGCCCGGACGACCAGGCTGGCCGGCTCGCCGGTGTCGTACAGGCGGCGCAGTTCCGTGCCGTAGGCCTGCAGCTCCTGCTGCTGGCGCAGCTGCTCCTCCATCGGCAGCGCCAGGAACGCGGCCATGTCCGGGTCGGCGTTGAGGTTCCGGAACGCCTGGGCGGCCAGCTGCGGGGTCGGCAGCTGCGGGGTGATGTCGTACCCCTGGGCCGCGGCCGCCCGCCGGAACTGCTCCGCGTGCTGCCGGAACTCCTGCGCGCCGCGGGCCGCGCCCTGCTGGGTTGCCTCGTTGACCTTGTCGCGGATCTTCTTGAACATCGGCCCTGCCTTTCGCTGTGCGGTGTGTGCACAGCTTCGGCGGGACGCGCCGCTACCGAACCCGGGTTTGCCGGTCGTCGGAGGCGTCGAGGCAGGTCAGGGCGGCCCAGAAGACCGGCGAGCGGGCCGGCTCGGGCCGCACCCGCCACTGCGCGAGCCGGGTCCGCTGCCACGCGCACAGCTCGGTGACCGGGTCGTCGCCGTCGAGGGCGGTGTCGACGGCGATCACCAGTTCGGCCATCGGGTCCGCGCCGGGTACCGCGGCCGACGTCGGCAGCGACCAGACCGTCGCAGCGACCAGCCTCGCCCCGGCCGCGACGGCGGCGAGCAGCACGCCGAACGGCTCGGGCATGCCGAAGTCGCTCGCGCTGGCGCAGCCGATCAGCGCCACCCTGGCCGGCATGGTGTCCATTTCGGACAGGGCGAGGTCGGCGGCGGTGAACGGCCGGTGCGCCCCGATCGGCTCGGCCGTGCCGGGCAGCTCGGCCGGGCAGGACAGGTGCAGCGCGGTCTGCGCGCCGTGTTCGTCGCGGACGCGGCTGACGTGCCCGGCGAACACCAGCCGTGAACACGGCTCGGCCAGCAGCCGGGCGAGCAGCCGCCGGTCGGTGTCGGTGCGCCGGACCAGGTCGAGCCCCCGCGTGGCGGACGGCCGGACCGGGCCGGCGGCGAGCCGCGCGTCCAGGTGGCGGATCAGCGGTGACGCCGCGTCCTGCTTGCCGAGCACGGAGCCCAGTTCGCCGAAGGCGCTCTGGCCGGGGATCCGCGGGTCGAGGAAGTACACCGGCGGGCCGTCGGGGGCCGGCGGGCGGCGCGGGATACCGGCCGGGGCGAGCAGGGAGACGTCGGCGACGTCGAGGACGCGGTCGTCGCCGTCGAAGCAGCTGCTTTCCCCGCCGGGTTCGAGCGCGTGGTCCGGCCGCCGGTCGGGCAGGGCCAGCAGGCCCCACGGCACCGCGGCGAGGCTCGGCGAGGGCTGCACGCGCAGCAGCGGCCGCCGTCCGCTGCCGGCGGCCTCCCGCAACCGCGCGACGAGGTCGGCGGGCAGCAGGTTGAGGGCGAGGATCCGGGCCAGCCGTTGTTCGCCGTCGAGAGTGCCGAAGGCGCCGAGCGAACGCTGGACGGCGTCGGCGACGCTCTCGCCTTCGCGGGGCGTCGGCGAAGCTTCGGCCAGGAACTCCCGGGCGGTCGCGACCAGGGCGGCGTCGACCGGGTGGGTGTGGACGGTGTCGAGGTCGCCGGTGGTCCGCCAGCTGAGGTAGGTGTGCCCGGCGTCGGCGTAGCGCAGGAGGAACGTCTCGCGGCCGGGATCGGCGGCGGGCCAGGTCGCCACGGTTTCGGTGGCCGGGCGGGGCAGGCCGTACCGCTCGGCGGCGACCTCGAGCCAGCGGTCGAGTTCCATGGGTGAGCCGGGAGACCAGCGCAGGGCGGGCGGCGGCGCGAGCCGCAGCGGGAGCGACGCCGTGACGGTGCCCAGCGCGGCGAGCGGAAGCCCGGCGGCGGGCAGCGCCACCGGGAGGGCGGGGACCGAGCCGGTCAGGTCGAGCGCGGGTGCCCCGGCTCCGGTGTACGCCCCGACCGCGCAGGTCCGTTCGATCAGTTCGGCGGCCAGCCTCGGCTCGTTCAGCCGGGCCAGGACCGCCATCAGCAGTTCGGTCGCCGGGCCCGCGACCTCACGCACCCAGGCCGTACGCGCTCGCGGCGAAGCGAACTCGAACCGGTAGTCCGCCGCGGCCAGCGCCACCGGGAGCAGCAGGTCCAGCACCGCCCGCAGGTCTTCGCCGCGGGCGAAGCCGATCGTGGCCGCCACGAAGTCCGTGTGCAGGCGCTCGGTCCACTCCCCGGCCGCCCGCGCCGACTCCCGCGCGCGGGTCACGTGCTCCTCCGCCGTCGCCCAGTCGCCTTCGGCCGCGGCGCAGCGGGCCAGCGCGACGTCGAGCCGGCGCAGGCCCGGGGTGTCCCCGTTGGCCGTCCAGAGCTTGCCCGCGTGCTCGAACTGGTCGCGGGCCTGCCGGGGATCGCCGGTGAGCAGCAGCAACGTGCCGAGCGCATGGCTCGCGTCCGCCACGTCGCCGGTCGCGCCCGCCGCCGCGAGTTCGTCGCGGGCCGTGACGATCGCCGCGACCGCGCCCGGGAGGTCACCGCCCAGCGCCCGGTCCGCGGCCAGGTCGATGGCGAACTTCGCGGCCGCCGGCCGGCCTTCGTGCCCGGCGCCGAGCCGGAACAGGTCCGCCCGCGCGCCGGCGTCCTCGCCGCCGGCCTGGCGGAGCCGGGCGCGTTCGGCGAGCGCCATCGCCCGCAGCCCCGCCACCTGGGCGTCGGCCCCCTCGATGCTCGCCAGTGCCGTGAGAATCTCCTCGATCGCGGTCAAGGCGCCGGCCGGGTCCCCGGCGGTCACCCGCACGCGCGCCTCGAGGATGCGCAGCTCCAGTTCGTCGGTGCCGTGCGGGTCGAGCAGCTCAGGCGGGTACAGCCCCGGCCCGGCCGCCTTCCGCTGGGCCGCCCGGCGGCGCTGCCCCGCGATCAGCTCCCGGGCCCCTGCCACGTCACCGTCCTCGGTGGACAGAGAGACGAGCACGCGCTCGGCGACTTCGCGGGAACCTTCGATCGTCCGCAGTTCGGCATACTGTCCGAAGTGGACAGCGGCGGCGGCGCTCACGCGGAAGGCGGCCACCACGGCTTCGGCGCACTGGCGGGCGTTGCGCAGGTCCCCCGCCGAATAGCAGACAGTGGCCAGATCGCTGACGGCGGCGACTTCGAGGTCGGTCCGGTCGAGCTGCCGCGCGAGCTGCCGCATCCGGCCGTAGGCCCGGTGCGCGCCCGCGATGTCCCGTGCCGCGGCGAGCCACTTGGCCTCGTTCTGGACCTCGACCGCTTCGGCCAACAGCCGCCGGTACCCGGCTTCGGTGAGCGAACACGCGGGCAGTTCGCCGTACGGCGCCGGGTCGAGGCCGAAGTGGACCGCGACGCACCGGCAGTTGTAGCCGTGCGAACTCGTGCCCGCCAGTTCCGCCGGGAGCGGCCGGTCCGGCGGGGTGTGCGGCGGCGGCAGGCCGACGAGCACGTCAGAACTCCTCTTCGGCGGACGCGGCGGCCGCGCGCTCGGCGAGCGTCCTGTCCGCCAATGGCAGTGCGGCTCGCGCCCGCACGAGCGACACCACCTCGGCCCGGTCTTCCGGCGTGGTCCCGGCGACGCCCTCGGCCGTCACGCCCACGACGATTCCGATGGGGGCGGCCACGCCCCGCCGAGCCGCGGCTTCGTCCAGGTCGGCCGCGCCGGCGAACCAGCCGGCCCCCAGGTGCAGGGGAACCTCCGCGAACACCTCCCCGTCGTGGGTCGCGAACGCGGTGAGGGCCGCGTCGGCGAACGCCCCCGCGACTTCGACCTCGAGCCGGGTGCCCGCCGCAGCCGCGACGATCCGCCAGGCCACCGTGTTCTCCGCGGCGTCGAGGATGCCCGGCGGCACGCGCGCCCAGTCGACGCTCGCCCGGCCCTCGGCCACGACCCCCGCGTCCGCCACCGGCCCGTCGGCCCCGGCGGCCAGTGCGTAGGCCCGCTGCCCCGGCGACACGGCGGCGGACAGCGCGGCCGCGGCTTCGGCGCGCACGACGTCGTCCTGGTCGTCGAACCACGCCGACAACCGCAGGCACATGGCCCGCACCTCCTCGGCGACCACCGTCGCGGCGACCCCCTCCGCGGCGGCGTCGAACAGCTCCGCCGGGGTGGCCTCGAAGCCGTCGAGCATGCCTTCGGCGACGTTCTCGACCGCCGCGGTGACGACGGCGGCTTCCAGGTCCAGCAGCGCGGAGTCCAGCGACGGAACGCCGAGCGCCGGGCTCGCGGGCCACCACCGGCGGGCCCACAGCAGCAGCGCGAGCGCGGCCGGTTCCGGCCGCGCGGGAACGTCGACGTGCCCGGCGGCGAGTGCCGCCAGAGCACGCTCCGCGCCGACGAGCCGCGTCAGCCACGGTTCCGCGGCCGCCGCGTCCGTGAGTTCGACGCGCATCGTCCCGGGCTCGCCGGCGAGCAGGTCGGCCAGGGCGAACCGGAGGAGGGCGCCGTCCGCGGCCAGGACCGGGGTGTGCACCGCGTGCGTCACGACACCGCCTCCAGCTCCGGCAAGCGGGCCACGAGCGCGCGGCGCACCTTCGTCCGCAGATCCAGCGAGGTCGAGCGGACGACGCCGGTGACGAGGTCCCGGACGTCCCCGGCACCGGCCGGGAAGTCACCGCGGACGTCGAAGCCGTGCAGCCGGATCCACAGCCTGCCGAGGAACTGCTTGGCGAATTCGCGCAGCTCACGCACGAGTTCGGCGTCGGGCCGCGGGGTGAGCGGCGTGGCGCCGGCCAGCGCCCGCCGAGCGTGCAGGACGTATCCCTCACGCGCGACCTGGGCGTTGAGCTGCCGGGCGAACGCGGGCCCGCCGGCCGCGGCGCCGTCGAGCGGCCGGAGCGCGGGGGCGAGGACGACGCCGAGCGCGAAGCAAGCGGCCAAGGCGGGCCGAGCGAGCCCGAACCCGGCGGCGACCCGGGCGAGCTCGTCGTCGACGAGACCGGCGACGGGCTCCCGCTCGTCGGCCGGAAGCCGACGCAGGGTGGCCCGCACGCGGCGTTCGACGCTGCGTTCGAGGATTTCGGGGCCGGTTTCGTCCTGCCGTCGCAGCGGCGGGACGGCGGCGCTATCCCCGCGTTGCAGGCCGAGTCCCGGCAGCCCGGGGACGGCCTTGGCGAGGGCACCAGCCCCTTCGGGACGGCGCAGGGCGAGCCCGAAGGCGTGCCCGGCGGCGGAATCGGCGAGCGCCCGCCAAGCGGTGTCGGAGAGGCGGTCCACGAACTCGCCGAGCAACGCCACCGCGTCCTCCAGCGCCAGGCCCGCGTCGGAATTCCCGTGCCACCGCCGGTGCAGCTCCGCGGTCAGGTCCGCCGCGACGCGCGGATCGGCCAGGTACGCGGTCAGCCGGGCGACTCCGGCGTCGCCGCTTTCGCCGTGCAACTCGCGCAAGGCCGCCGCCGCCGTCTCCGGCGCATCCGGGCCCGGCATGCCGAACCCCGTCGCCAGCTCGTACGCCAGGGGAAAGCAGACGTCCTGCACGTCGCCCGCCGTGATGCGCAGGGCCCGGCGTTGCCGCTTCAGGTGCGTGAACCACGCGGCCGTCGCCCGCAACCGCGGCGCGTCGGCCAGCAGCACCCCGGTCAGCTCGGCCGCCGCGGCCGGCTCCAGCAGCGGACGGCCCAGCCGCGGCCGCGCCGCCGTGCGGACCACCAGCGGATCGATGATCTTCTTGACGGTCCGCGTCAGCGGGCCGCCGTCACCCGAGGAGAGGACGTCCACACCGGGAATCCGCGCCCACGCCGCGGCCAGGACCGCGGAACGCAGCCGTGGTTCGCCCGATCCGGTCACCCGTCACCCTCCCCCTCGCTCCCCCGCACCTTACCGAGGAGGCACCGGCCGGGCCTGAGCCCGGCGGCTCGGCAACGACGTCAGGCTGCGCGATCCCGAGCTCGCGGCCGACCACGACGACCGGCCGAAATAAACGTCTCATCGGCGGCCGAATAGGGCGTTATACAGCGGGATGGTCGGCAAGCTGAGGCTGCCGCGTCACGAAAGGTTGGGGTGGCGACTGCCTCCGCACCCACCACCTGATCCCGGGCTCGTCCCGGTCGTGCGGGGCTACGCCGGGTTCTCCGCGACGGCGAGGTAGTCCGTGTAGATCTGCGGTGAGCCCGAGAACGAGGCCAGCTGCTTCCACTCCTCGTACATCTGTTTGGTGTCGCGGTGGGCGGCCGCGAACTCCGCGGCCTCGCCGGTGGCGATGTCGGGCTCGGGGTAGAAGACGTCCAGCGCGTCCAGGCTCGCGATCTCCATCATCATCACGTACTGGTCGAGGCGGTTGCCCCGCTCGCCCTTGAGCACGTGGAACCGCCAGTCCGGATAGTCGTCGATCCGGTGGTGGTTCTCGGCGATGAAGCGGTCGAACATCTCCTCGGTCACACCGGCGCGCAACGCCAGGTTGTGGATCCCGACGACCCGGGCGACGGGCTCCTCCCCCGGGCGGTCGCGGTAGCGGGGGCCGGGCGTGACCGTGCTCCGCGGATTGTCGGCCAGCAGCCGGTAGTCGGTGAACAACGTCGGCAGCTCAGCGAACGTGCCCAGCCGCCGCCACCGCGCCAGCACAGCCTCCGCCTCGGGGTGCCGCGCCCAGAACAGCCGGGCCAGCTCGGTCTGCTCACCCCGGGCCGTGACGTAGCGGTCGCGCTGCTCAGCGCTGTCGATCTCGTACAACATCAGGTACTGCCCGGTCCGCTCCCCGCGCAACCCCCGCAGCAGAGTCCACCGCCACCCCGGGTACAAGGGCAGGTGAACGCCCTCACCACGCACGAACGTCTCGAACTCCTCCGGCGTGACACCAGCCTCCGTGTCGATGGCGATGTACTGGAAAGTGAACACCGACGAGCGTCCCAATTGCGTCCAATCCTCGGGCCGGGAAAGGGAACGCGCATCCGACAAGCACGACTCCCCTGCACCACATCCTGCCAGCTCCAGAACAACGGAGCCCGCGAGACTTCCCCGCTGGACGCGATCCGACGGGTCCACAGCCAGCGCAGCTACACGTCCTGCGTGCACTGCCACCGGCGACTGTTCGGCAGCGCGAACCACGCCGAGACCATCTACGGCGGCTGCCAACCCAAGAAGGGCTTACCGGCCCGGGCTGGACGAGATGTCGTACCCGGCGCCCGTCGCCACGGGTCTCGGACCTGACCACGCCGAGGCGCGCCAGATCACCGTAGCGCTTCGTGGTGGCGAGCGCTGTCACTCGATCGCCGGGTTTTTCCGGCGTGAACGGCTTACCGATCGACCGGGTCGAGCGGCGCCGCTGCCCCGTCGAAGACAGCGTCGCGCAGTTGACGCCGCGAACTGATCGCGAGCTTGCCGAAAACCTTGCGCAGGTGCCATTCCACGGTGCGCGGGCTGAGGAAGAGCCGCGTGCCGATCTCGGGATTGGACAGTCCTTCGCGTGCGAGCCGGGCGATCTGGAACTCCTGCGGGGTCAGCTCCTCGGTGGCTGTCTCGGCGGTGCGTTTGCGAACCGTCTCGCCGGTGGCCAGCAGCTCGCGGCGCGCGCGGTCGGCGAAGGCGTCCAGGCCCATCTCCGAGGTCATGACGTGCGCGGTGCGCAGGTGCTCGCGCGCGTCGACTCGGCGTCCCTCGCGCCGGAGCCACTCGCCGAACACCAGGTGGGCGCGAGCCAGCTCGACCCGCAACGGAGTGCCGGCGAGCAGCGCGATCGATTCGGCGTAGCACTCGCCGGGCGTGATGCCCGCCAGCGCCCGCAGGCGGGCTTCGAGGGCGCGGTTCCACACCGTCGGGGTGGCTCTGGCCCGTTCGGACATCCGGTCCAGCGCCGCGGTGACGAGGTCGCTGTCGCCGGTGCGCGAGGCGGCCTCCGCCAGCTCGGCCGTCGCGAGGGCCTGGTGGCCGACCGCGTCGTGCTCGAACACCCGGTAGGCCGCGTCCCGGGCGGCTTCATGGCGGCCGAGACCGTTGGCGAGCACGGCCTGCGCGTAGTCGGCGAACCGCACGACCCGACCCTGGCCCCGCTCGGCCGCGGCCGCGGCAGCGGCCGTGATCTCCGCGGAAGCGTCCCGGCCGCGCAAGGCGGCGAGCAGGATCGCGCTGTACCCGACTGAACGGCCCCCGGTGACCTCGGCGAGCAGGCGGTCCTCGTCGACGAGTGCCTGTGCCGCGGACAAATTTCCCGCCAGCAGCTCGTGGTTGGCGAGGAAGTTGAGGGCGAACTGCAGCTGGACGAGCGCGCCGGTGTCGCGCGCCAGCCGGACCTGACGCTCGGCGAACGCACGCCCGGCGGCGTAGTCGAGCACCTCGGTCGCCAGAGTGCCGCCGGCCCGGTTGCCCAGCAGCCACAGCAGGCGTCCGGTGTTCTCGCCGGCGGTGTCCAGTGTCCGGACGGCGTCGATTGCCTTGGTCATCAGCGGGGCCGCGGCAGCGTAGCCGTCGGTGAGGCGGGTGGCGAGCGCGTCGAGCACGAGGTCGACGACGGTTGGTGGGGCTTTGGCCGCAGGGGCCGCACGCGCCTGCTTCGCGGCTTCGACCCCGGATCCCGCCCAGACCGCAGCGCCGAGCGCTTCCAGGTACGTTTCGCGAGCCCGGTCACCGTCGAGCCGTCCGGCGGCGCGCAGGAGCAACTCCGCCGCGTCGCCACCCCTGCGCTGGTCGAACGCGATCTGCCCGCGCAGCCGTTCGACCTCGGCGTCCCGCGCGGCGTCCGGTGGCCCGGCTTCGGCCGCTCCCAGCAAGCCCAACGCCGCTTCGAGCGCGCCCGCGCCGCGTTTCGCCCGGGCGGCCGCGAGCTCCCGTCGTGCCCGCAGCGCCGGATCGGGGGTGAGCGTGGCAGCCTGATCCAGCAGCGCCGCGGCGGCGCCGAGCCCCCCGCGCGCCTGAGCACGACCAGCCGACCGCTCCAGCTCGGCCGCGACGTCTTCGTCCGGGGCCACGCTCGCCTGCGCGCGATGCCACGCCCGCCGATCCGGATCGAGGGCCGGGTCGGTGACCGCCGCGAGCGCCCGGTGCACTTCCTGCCGCTCACCGGCCGAGGCGGACCGGTAGACAGCCGAGCGCACCAGCGGATGCCGGAACCGGATCCGCGGCCCGAACTCGATCAGCCCGGTCGACTCGGCGGCGGTAGCCGGGTCCGCGCCCAAGCCGAGCTCACCGGCCGCACGCCAGAGCAACGTGGCGTCTCCCAGCGGCTCGGCCGCCGCGGCCAGCAGCAGCTTCCTGGTGCTGGCCGGCAGTGGTGCGAGCTGCTGCAGGAAGCAGCGCTCGAGGCGGTCGGCCAGCGCATCACCGTCCGGCCGGAACAGCCCGTCGGTGTGCTCGGCCGCGGTCCAGAACCGGGGCAGCTCCACCAGCGCGAGCGGGTTGCCGTGCGTTTCGGCGATGATCCGGTCGCGCACCCGGCCGTCCAGCGGACCTTTGAGCACCGAGTCCAGCAGAGCGCCGGCCGCCGCACCCTCGAGGCCGCGGACGGCCACCGCCGGCATCCCGGCCAGATCGAGCTGCTCTGCGGGCTCGCGCACGGCGACGACCAGCGCGATCGGCTCGGCCAGCAGCCGCCGCGCGACGAACGCGACGACCTGCGCGGACACCCGATCCAACCATTGCGCGTCATCGACCAAGCACACCAGGGGCCGGTCCTCGGCGACTTCCCCGAGCAAGGTCAGCACCGCGAGGCCGACCAGGAACCGGTCCGGCGGGTCGCCCGCGGTCAAGCCGAAGGCCGTGCCGAGCGCGGCCAGCTGCGGCGCAGGCAAGTGCTCGAGCCGGCCGAGGAACGGGACGCAAAGCCGCTGCAGGCCGGCGTAGGGCAACTCCTGCTCCGACTCGACACCGGCCGTCCGCGCCACCCGGCAGCCGGTCGCCCGCGCCGCGACGTAGTCCAGCAAAGCGGTCTTGCCGATCCCCGCCTCGCCGCGCAGCAGGAGAACCCGGCTGCGGCCCGCCCGTGCGGCAGCGAGCACGCCGTCGAGCGCGGCGAGTTCCTCGCCGCGACCGACCAGCTCCGGCTCCCGACCAGACATCACCCGGAACCCTAGCGCGATCCCCGGGCCCGGGCCCGGGGATGACCAGGGTGTCTCACGGGGGCGAACGGACCGTGGGAAGGACGACTGTGGTGGCGAGCGGCACTGAGCCCCTTACCGATCCCGCCGCCACTGGAGAGAAGGAGTCCGATCATGGACATGAAGCTCGAAGTCGTGGTCTTGCCGGTCGCCGACGTCGACCGGACCAAGCACTTCTACAAGACACTCGGCTGGCGCGAAGACGCCGACATCGTCTTCGGCGGATCGCGAATCGTGCAGCTGACCCCGCCGGGATCGGCGACGTCGGTCCACTTCGGCACCGGCATCACCGACGCCGGCCCCGGCTCGGTGCGCAACACCTACCTCGTCGTCGACGACGTCGAGGCCGCCCGGGCCGAGCTCGCCGGGCACGGCGTCGACGTCAGCGAGGTCTTTCACCGCGACGACACCGGCGCCTTCGCCCCGGGCGTGCACCCCGACCGCGGCACCTACTCCTCGTTCGCGTCGTTCAGCGACCCGGACGGCAACACGTGGCTGCTGCAGGAGGTCACCGACCGGCTGCCCGGCCGGGTCGCCGGCGTGGCGTTCGGCTCGACGCAGAAGCTCGAAGCCGCGCTGCGCGAGGCCGCGGCCGCGCACGGCGAGCACGAGAAAGAAACCGGCCAGTACGACGAGGAATGGCCCACCTGGTACGCCCAGTACATGGCGCAGCACCAGAACGCCTGAGCCCATCCGGCGGTGGGGGGGGCGGGCCCCCCCCCCCCGCCACAAAGGCGTCCCGCGGGTGCTGCACCGACGCCAGGCTGAGGATGTCGCGGCCGAACAGGGCCTGCGTCAGCCACACCGCGAGGACCCGGACCTTGCGTTCCCAGGTGGGCACGGCCAGCACGTGGTAGCCGCGGTGCACGAGCCACGCCGGGAGACCCGTGATGACGAGCTTCCGGTACTGGAAGATCCCGCGGCCCAGGCCGAGCGTCGCGATGGCGCCCAGGCTGTGGTGGACGTACGGCTTCGGTGCCCGGCCGCGCAGCGTCGCGATGATGTTGCGGGCCAGCAGTTTTCCCTGCCGGTAGGCGTGCTGGGCGTTGGGCACGGTGCGCACGCCCGGGACCGGCGAGGCGAGGTCGGGCACCGCGGCGTCGTCCCCGGCCGCCCAGGCATCGGGCACGCCCTCGATCCGCAGATCCGGCCGCACGACGAGGTGACCGCGGTCGTCGACCGGGAAGTCGGTGTGCCGGCCGACGACGGGGTTGGCGCCGTTGCCCGCGGTCCAGACGATCAGCTCCGAGTCGAACTCCTCGCCGGTCGAAAGCGTTACGTGGCCGTCCTTCGCCGACGTCACCAGGGTGCTCAGGTGGACGCGGCCGCCCCGCCGTTCCAGTTCCCGCACGACCCAGCGCCCCGGCCGGTCGGTGACCTCGGGCAGGATGCGGCCCGACGCTTCGACGAGGTGGAAGGCCAGTTCGTCGCGGTGCAGCTCCGGATAGCGCTTGAGCAGCGCGGTCGCGAGCGACAGCAGCTCGCCGAAGCCTTCGACGCCCGAGAAGCCACCGCCGACGAAGGTCACGGTGAGCAGCTTCCGCCGCTGCGGGCCCGCGGGCAGTGCGGCGGCGCGGTCGAAGGCGGTGAGCAGCCGGTCCCGGATCGCCACCGCCTCCTCGACGTGCTTGAGCCCGATGGCCTGCTCGGCGATGCCCGGCACGGGCAGGATCCGCGTGACGGCCCCGGCGGTCACGACGACGGTGTCGTAGCCGAGTTCGAAGGCTTCGCCGTCGGCCGGCTGCACGGTGACGACGCGGTGGGCGTGATCGATGGCGGTGACCTTCCCGGCGACGACCCGGGTGCGGCGCAGGTGCCGCCGCAGCGACACGGCGGCGTGCCGCGCCTCGACCGAGCCGGCCACGACCTCGGGCAGGAACGGCTGGTAGGTGAGGTAGGGCCGCGGGTCGACGAGGGTGACCTCGGCTTCGCGGCGACGCAGCTTCTTCTCGAGCTTCCAGGCGGCGTAGAACCCGGCGTACCCGCCGCCGACGATCAGGATCCGGCGCATCTCGTCCTCTTTTCTCGCTTCACCCCCTGGACGAGGCCGCGGACGAGGGGTGTGACCGCGATGCGCGTCACAGCTTCAGCGGAGGGCCGCGGCGAGCTCCCGGTACTCCGCGAGGGGCAAGCCGGGGTTCGAGGTGAGCACCTGCAGGGCCACGTGGTCCGCGCCGGCCCGGTGGTGCTCACGGACCCGCTCGAGCACGGTCTCGACGTCACCCCACGCGACGACCGCGTCCACCAGCCGGTCGCTGCCGCCGCCCGCGAAGTCCTCGTCGGTGAACCCGAGACGGCGGAGATTGGCGGTGTAGCCGCGTTTCGCCAGGTAGAAGCTCAGTGCCTGCCGGGCGGTCGCGCGCGCGGTCGCCGGGTCCGCGGCCAGGACGACCTTCAGTTCCGGGGCGAGCAACGGGCCCTCGCCGAGCGCGGTGCGGGCGAGGTGGGTGTGCTCGGCGGTCGTGAGGAACGGGTGCGCGCCGATGCTGCGTTCCGCGGCGAGCGCCAGCATGCGGGGACCGGAGGCGGCCAGCACGCGGCTTCCGGCGGGGGTGCCGAGCGTGTCCAGCTCGTCGAAGTACGCCACCATCCGCTGGTACGGGGACAACGCCCACTGGCTCGCTTCGCGCGGGCCGTTGCCGAGGCCCAGCAGCAGCCGGCCCGGGTGCCGCCCGGCGAGTTCGCTCCGGTGCGCCGCGATCGCCGCCGCCGGGTGCACCCAGATGTTGGCGATGCCGGTGGCCACGGTGATCCGCGAGGTCGCGTCGAGGACGGTGGCCGCCATTTCCATGATGGCGGGACCGTTGCCCAGCCAGACCGTGCCGAAGCCCGACGCGTCGAGTTCGGCCATCGTCTCCGGGAGCCGGGCACCCTCCTGTTCGAAGAGCCGCAGCGGGCTCCAGAGGCCGATCCGTCCGAGGTTCACGGACGAGACCGTAGGGGCTCGCGATCTTCGGTGTCCAAGGCCAATCCGCCGAAACCGGCCTGGTCGCCGAGTGCGTGACTCGGCGTGCGTCGGGCAGAATCGCGTGGATGGCGCACACCGTCCGGCCTCTCGAAGCCTCGACGTGGGCCGCTTTCGCGGAACTCGTCGAACGGAACAACGGCGTCTTCGGCGGCTGCTGGTGCCTCGGCTTCCACCCGGAACGCGCTCGGCGGGGCCCGGTGCGCCGCACGATCAAGGAGGACCGGGTGCGGACGGGCGGCGCGCACGCCGCGCTCGTGCTCGACGAGGACGGCGTCGCCCAGGGGTGGTGCCAGTACGGCAGCCCCGGCGAACTACCCGGCATCAAGCACCGGCGTGCCTACGAGAAAGACGCGCCGCCGCGGCCGGACTGGCGGATCACCTGCTTCTTCGTCGACAAGAAGCACCGGGGCCACGGCATCGCCCGCGCGGCACTGGCCGGCGCGCTCGACCTGATCGCGCGGGCCGGCGGCGGGCTCGTCGAGGCCGTCTCCGAGGTGACCGCCGGCCGGGACGCGCCGGCGAGGTTCCTGTTCACCGCCACCGTGGAACTGTTCGAGGAGTTCGGGTTCGCCCGCGGGCGGCAGGTCGGCGGGCATGCGTGGATCATGAGCCGGGTGGTCGGCCCGCGGCCACCGGAAGACGGGGGAGAGCGTGGCTTCGAGCAGGCATGACGGCGACACCTGGGACCTGGCGTCGAGTGTCGGCGCGACCGCCACGATGGCCGCCGCGGCACGGGCGATGGCGACCCGCGCGGATCCGGCGTTCATCGACGACCGGTTCGCCGAACCGCTCGTCCGGGCGGTCGGCGTCGACCTGCTCACCCGGCTGGCGAGCGGCGAGGCGGCGCCCGGCGAGCTGGTCGAGCCGGTGTGGATCGACTTGGCCAAGGTGCGGACGAAGTTCTACGACGAGTTCTTCCGCGCGGCGGCTCTTTCGCAGGTCGTGATCCTGGCCTCGGGCCTGGATTCGCGCGCGTACCGGCTGCCGTGGCCCGCCGGGACCGTCGTGTACGAGGTCGACCGGCCGGAGGTCCTCGAATTCAAGACCCGCACCCTGGCCGGGCTGGGCGCCGAGCCCACCGCCGACCGGCGGGTGGTGGCGGCCGACCTGCGCGAGGACTGGCCCGCCGCGCTGCGCGCCGCCGGCTTCGACCCGGCGCGGCCGACCGCGTGGAGCGCCGAAGGCCTGCTCGGCTACCTGCCGCCCGAGGCGCAGGACAGGCTGCTCGACACCGTCACCGAACTCAGCGCGCCGGGCAGCCGGGTGGCCACCGAGAACCGGCCCAACCCACGACCGGGCGACGAGGCCAAGACGAAGGAAGGCCTGGATCGGCTCTCCGGACGCTGGCGCGGGCAGGGCTTCGACACGGACATGGCGAGGCTGCGCTATTTCGGTGAACGCAACGAAGCGGCGCCCTACCTGGCCGCCCACGGCTGGGAGCTGACCGGGAGCACCGTCCGGGAGCTGCTCGCGGCCCACGGTCTCGCGCCCCTGGGGGACGACGACCTGCGCATGGGCGACGTGCGTTACGTCAGCGGCGTCCTCCCCCCGGTGCCGCGCCCGGCTTGACAGCGGGGCCGCCCGTCTCGCACTATGCGAACAAGTGTTCGATGATTGTTCTGGGTTCGCCTGTGGCTTCCTCACGCGGGTGTCTCCGGTACGAGTACGTGGTGCTGGAGGTGAGCGGCGGTGGCGGTGCCGGAGGCGCTCACGGCCATCCCCGGGGTTCGCACGGCCGCGCAGCTGCGTGAGCCGGACGCGGGGCCGGGGGAACTGCTGGCGGTGCTGCCCGAGCTGGCCCGCCTGCTCCCCGGCGGCGGGCTGCGGCGCGGCAGCACGATCGCGGTGCGCGGAGGGACGTCGCTGGTACTGGCCCTCCTCGCGGCGGCCACCCGCAACGGTTCCTGGGCGGCGGTGACCGGACTGCCGGAGCTGGGCCTGGCCGCGGCCGCGGAACTCGGCGTCGACCTGGAGCGCCTCGCGCTGGTGCCGGACCCGGGCGCGGAGCTGGTGGCGGTGTTGTCGGCGTTGGTCGACGGCTTCGACGTGGTGGTCCTCGGCCCGGCACCGGTGCAGCCCCAGACGGCCCGCCGGCTGGCGGGCCGGGTCCGCAACCGGGGAACGGTCCTGCTGACGGCGGGACCGTGGCCGGGAGCGGACCTGGAGCTGAGGGTGTCGGGCCGCCGCTGGCACGGCCTGACGCAGGACGGCCACGGCCACCTCCGCGCCCGCGACGTGGTGGCGACAAGCCGTGGCCGCGGCGCGGCGGCGCGCCCGTCATCGGTGGGGCTGCTGCTCCCGGGCCCGGACGGAGCGGTGGCCGGAGGCAGCCCCCCGGGGCGGCGCCTGGTCGAGGTGGCCGGGTGAACTCGGCGGTGCGGCCGGGGTTTTCGGGCCGGGTTTCGGGCTGCTCGGGCTGCGGGATGAGGGCGGTGCGGAGGTCGTTCGCCGGGCTGGTTGCGGGATGAGGGCGGTGCCGAGGCTGTTGGTGCCGGCGGGGTGGGTGGTCGGCTGGTGTCGGCGGCCGGTCGGGGCTGGTGCCAGCCGGGTGGGTGGTCCGGCGGTCGGCCGGGGCCGGGGGATGAGGGCTGCGCCGAGGTCGTTCGCCGGGCTGGTTGGCGGATGAGCGATGCGCCACGGTTGCTCGTGCTGTGGTGCCCGGACTGGCCGGTCGCCGCCGCCGGGGCCGCTGCCGGGGTTCCGCCCACCTCGGCCGCCGCCGTTTTCTCCGCCAACCGGGTCGTGGCCTGCTCCGCTTCCGCGCGGCACCACGGCGTCGGGCGGGGGATGCGGCGCCGGGACGCCCAGTCGCGGTGTCCGGGACTCGTCGTGCACCAGCACGATCCCGATCGGGATGCCCGGCTGTTCGAACCCGTGGCCGCCGCCGTCGAAGGGCAGGCCGTCGGGGTGGAAGTCGTCCGGCCCGGGCTGGTCGCCGTGCCCGTCGACGGGGCCGCCGGGTACTTCGGCGGGGAGGCCGCCCTCGCCGAGCTGCTCATCGACGAAGTGGCCGCGCGGGCCGGGGTCGAATGCCAGGTCGGGGTGGCCGACGGGCTGTTCGCCGCCACCCTCGCCGCCCGCCGATCGGCGCTCGTTCCGCGTGGGCGGGCGAAGGATTTCCTCGCGCCGCTCTCGATCGCCGAGCTGAACCAGCCGGGTGACGACCGCGGGGAGCTCGTCGACCTGCTCAAGCGGCTCGGCCTGCGCACCCTCGGTGCGTTCGCCGCGCTGGCCGAACGCGACGTCGCCGGCCGCTTCCCGAAGGACGCCCTCACCGCCCACCGGCTCGCCCGGGGGCTCTCCGAACGCCCGCCGCTGCGCCGCGCCCTTCCGCCGGACCTGGCGGTCACCGAAACCTTCGAAGAGCCTCTGCGAAGAATCGACGAAGCCGCCTTCGTCGCGAAGACCCTCGGCGAGCGCTTCTTCGCCGGGCTCGCGAACCACGGCCTCGCCTGCACGCGCCTGGCCATCGTCGCCGTCACCGAAGCCGGCGAAGAACGCGTACGCGTCTGGCGTTGCGCCGAGCCCCTCACCGCCCGCTCGACGGCCGATCGCGTGCGGTGGCAGTGCGAAGGCTGGCTCACCGCGCGGGACCGGCCCACCGCCGGCATCGTCCGGCTGCGCCTCGACCCCGAAGAGGTCGTCGGCGGCCAAGCGCTGCAGCTGCAGCTCGGCTCGGTGGGCCGCGACGCCGACGCCGCCGAACGCGCCGGCCGCGCCCTGGTCCGCATCCAGGGCCTGCTGGGTCCGGACGCGGTTGTCACCCCGCTGCTGGACGGCGGCCGCGGCCCGGCCGAACGCGTCCGGCTCATCCCGTGGGGCGAGCCGCGCCGTCCCCTGGCCGCGGACCGGCCGTGGCCGGGCCGGCTGCCCGCGCCCTCACCGACGGTGGTGCCGCCCCGCCCGGTGCCGGCCGAGGTGCTCGACGCGGTCGGCGACGTCGTCCGCTGCACCACGCGCGGCGAACTCGGCTACCCGCCGTCGACGGTCGCCGTCGACGGGGGACCGCCGCGCCGGGTCATCGGCTCGGCGGGCCCGTGGGTCGTGCACCCGGCCCTGCCCGGCCGCCGAGGCGAGCGGCCCCTCGCCCGCATCCAGGTGGTCCTGGAGGGCGCCTCCGCGGAAGACGGCGACATCGCGCTCCTGCTCAGAGCCACCGTCGGTGATACTCCACAGTGGACCGTGGAGGGCTGCTACGACTAGCGGCGGGGACTGTCCGCGCGGTGTCAGGGCCGTGTCAGGCGGGGCGGCGACAGTAACCGCATGACCGAGAACAGCACCTCCCCGACCACCACCACCTCCTCCGACTGGACCGGCATGGTGCCGGTGGACGACACGGCACTGGCCGTCACCGACACCGGCGGCCCCGGCACCCCCGTGGTCTACCTCAACGGCCAGTTCGCCACCCAGGGCTACTGGCGCCGCGTCCTCACCGAGCTCGGACCGGAGTTCCGGCACATCACCTACGACGAGCGGGCCCGCGGCAAGTCGCGGCGCTCGGCCGACTACTCGTTCGAAGCCGCCGTCCGCGACGTCGACGCCGTGCTCGCCGCCCGGGGCGTGGAGCGGGCGCTCGTGGTGGGCTGGTCCTACGGCGCGGTCGTCGCGGCGCACTGGGCCGAGCGGAACCCGCAGCGAGCCATCGGCGCGGTCCTGGTCGACGGCGCGTACCCGCACGACTGGCTCGACGACGCCATGGAGCAGCGGATCCGCAAGCTGTTCAAGCGGATGAGCTGGTTCCTGCCGCTGCTGCGCCCGACCGGGCTGGCCCCGCGGATGACCGCGGCCCAGCAGGCGGAGAGCAACATCGAACTCGGCAAGCTCTCCCGCGAGCGCGAGCTGGGTCCGGTGCTGGACGGCCTCACGGTCCCCGTGCGGTACGTGATCGCCTCCGGGACGTCCTTCGGCAGCAAGGGCGACGAGCAGGAGCGGATCCGCGCCGCCCTCGACGCCGTGGTCGCCCGGAAGGCCACCATCACCAGCGAGAAGGTCGCCTCCAACCACGGGGCCATCCTGCGCAAGGACTTCCGTGCCGTCGCCGGCGCGGTCCGCGGTCTCGCGAACGCGTGACGCACAGCCGGGCGGACCGGAGCGTCACCCGGCCGCCGCCTCCAGCGCGGCCTGCACCGCTTCGGCGCGCTCCGGCAGACCGACGGCTTGCCACAGCCCGACCGCCAGGCCCAGGTGGTGCCGGGCCGCGGCCGCGTCGCCGAGTTCGCTTTCGAGCTCGCCGAGCTGCTGCCAGCACGCCGCCTCGTTGCTGCGGTCGCCGTTGACGCGGAACACGTACGCCGCGCGCTGGAGGGCCGACTCCGCCCGGGGACGGTCACCGAGCTCGGCGTAGATCGCGCCGAGCCGCTGGTCGGTGTAGGCGCCGCACCGGGCGTCGCTGATTTCGTTGAAGACCGTCAGCGCTTCGGTGAGGTCGCGCAGCGCGGCCGGGGTGTCGCCGATCCCCAGGTGGTAGCGGCTGAGCGTGCGGAGGATCACCGCCTGCCGGTGCCGGTCGCGGAGGAGGCGCGCGATCCGCAGGCCGTCCTCGATCCACCGGCCGGCGTCGTCGGCACCCTGCTCGAAGCCGATGATGCCGATGGCCGTCCGGATCTGCGCTTCCGCCTGCCGGTGCCCGGCGGCCACGAGGTGGGTCAACGCCTCCTTGTCGACGGTCAGCGCCGCGTCGAGTTCGCCGCGGACACGGTGCACGGTGCCCAGGCTCGCCAGCGCGAGTCCTTCGCCGCGGCGATCGCCGATGTCCTGGTACAGCTTCGCGCACCGGCGCAGGTCGTGGCGGGCTTCGGCCATTTCGTCGAGGTAGATGTGCACCTGGCCGAGTCCTTGCAGCAACGCCGCTTCACCGTGGGTGTTGCCGGCCGCGGTGGCGGCTTCCAAGGCGATCCGGTGGCTGCGGTTCCAGTCCTGGTAGAGGCTGCGGTGGTCGTAGTACGGCACCGCGGCGATCGCCAGCTCCCAGGCCAGTTCGTCCAGCTCCCATTCGGCCGCGAGTTCGATCGCCCGCAGCAACGTCCCGCGCTCGGCGTCGAACCAGGCGATGGGATCGACGACCGTGTGGTCCGGGGTCCAGCGCGGTGCACGGCCCGGCGTCGGCCGGAACAGGCTGGGGGAGCACAGGTCGCGGGCTTGCTCGGCGAGGGCGAGCCAGGCGGAGAGGACCCGCTCCACCGCGGCCCGGCGTTCCTCGGCCGGGTAACAGTCCTGCGCGCCTTCCGACGCGTAGGTCCGCAACAGGTCGTGCAGCCGGTACCGCGGCTGGCCGGCGCGGTCGGTCGTCACCAGGCGCACGAGGTAGGCGTCGACGAGCGCGTCCAGCACGTCGTCTCCGGCCGGGCGGCCGAGGAGCGGGCCGATCACCCACGCGGGGAGCGTTTCCGCGCCCAGCAGTCCCAGCAGCCGGAACGCCCGGACGGCTTCTTCGGGGAGCAGGCGCAGGCTCAGGTCGAAGTTGGCCCGCACGTCGAGGTCGCCGACCCGCAGCTCGCGCAGCCGCCGGGACTCGTCCTCCAGGCGGTCGCGCAGCACCTGCAGGGTCCACGCCCGCCGGCTGGCGAGCTTCGCCCCGGTGATCCGGATGGCCAGCGGAAGACGTCCGCACAGCCGGACGATCGCGTCGGCCGCCTCCGGTTCCCGCTCGACGCGCTCCGCCCCGGCGATGCGGGCCAGCAGGCTCCGCGCGTCTTCGGCGGACAGCACGTCCAGCTCGACGTGCTCGGCACCGGCCAGGTCCGCCAGCCGCTGCCGGCTCGTGACCACCACCGCGCAGCCGCCGGACGGCGGCAGCAGCGGCCGCACCTGCTGGGCGCCGGCGGCGTCGTCGAGCAGCACCAGCATGCGGCGATCGGCCAGCCGTGACCGGTAGAGGGCGGCTCGTTCGTGCAGGCCGGGCGGCATGACCGCGTCCGTGACGCCGAGCGCGCGCAGCAGCTCGGCCAGCATCATCGCCGGGTCCCGCGGCACGGTGGCGGTGCCGGCGAGGTCGAGGTAGAGCTGGCCGTCGGGGAACGCGTCCCGTGCGTCGCGGAGCGCCCGGACGGCGAGCGCCGACTTCCCGGTCCCCGGCGCGCCGGCGACGACCACCACCCGGCGCTCGGTCAGCAGGTCCAGCAGCTCGCCCAGTGGTCCGGCGCGGCCGGTGAAGTCCGGGATGTCCGCGGGCAGCTGGGCGATCGGCCGCTGCTCCCCCGCCGGGCTGGCCAGCTCGAGCGCGGGGTCCGCGCGCAGGATCTGCGCTTGCACGCGCTGGAGGCCGTGCCCGGGGTTGGCGCCGAGCTCCTCGGCCAGCAGGCGCTGGATGTCGTGGAACACGGCGAGCGCGTCGCCTTGGCGACCGCTGCGGTAGAGCGCGATCATCAGCAGCTCGCGCGCGCGTTCGCGGAACGGGTGCTCGTCGGCGAGCCGGGACAGCTCGGGGATGGCCAGCGCGGGCTCCCCGCGCAGCAGGTCGAGCTCGGCGAGGTCTTCCAGGGCGCCGAGGCGGTACTCGTCCAGCCGGGCGCGTTCGGTGGCGGCCGCGGGGGTGTCGAGGTCGCCGAAGGCGGGCCCGCGCCACAGCGTCATCGCCTCGGAGAGGTGCCGCCGGGCGGCAGTCAGGTCGCCATCGCCGCGGGTTTCACGCGCCCAGGCGAGCCGGGACGCGAATTGCGTGCTGTCGAGCTGGTCGGGGGCCACCCGCAGCAGGTACCCGGTGCCCACCGTCTGCAGCGAGCCGTCGTCGAGCTCCAGCGACCGGCGCACCTCGCCGACGTACTTCTGGACGAGGTTGACCGCGCTCCTCGGCGGCCCGTCGTCCCAGGCGCCCTCGATGATCTGCTCGCGGTCCACCCGCTGGTTCGCGTGCAGCAGCAGCACCCCGAGCACCCGCAGGCACTTGCCGGAACCCACTTCGACCGGAGCCGTACCACGCCAGGCCGTGACCGGCCCGAGCACGCCGAATCGAACATCAGGCATGTCAATGCCCCCTCCCGTGGCCGAGAGTACCTCCGACCGGCCACGTTCCGTAAGACTGCAGTGCGATTGCAGTGAACGCTGTCAGGCTCCCGTCGCCGACCGGCCATGTGTCGACGAGAGGGGATCCGAGATGGGAACCAGCACGAAGGTGCGCCGCCGCGGTTCAGGCCACCGGGTGAAGGCGGTCGCCGCAGTGGCCGCCGCCGCGCCGGGCAGCGGGACCGGGTCCGATGTGTCGCTGTCGACGGACAAGCCGGGCGGGATCCAGCACGTGATCATCGAGCTGACCGACGTGGCACACGGCAACACGGCCTCCGGCGACTGCTGGAAGAGCGAATCGCTGTGCCGCAGCCGGTCCTGACGGCCGGCGCGGAGGAACGGTCTTGACCACCCGGCGCCGGACCGCGGCCGTGCTCGCCGCCGCGCTGCTGGGCGCCGCGGCGGTGGTGACGACCGCGCCGCCCGCCGTCGCGCTGACGACCTCGTATCCCCCGGCCGGGGGATACGAGGTCGTCACCGTCGTCAGGTGGGCGTTCATCAGGGTGGTCGACGCCGACTTCCACCAGCGGCTGAAGGTGGTACGGCTGACCCGTGCGTTCGAAGTCCGGCGTCCGGCTGTGACCGACACGACTCCGGTCCGTCCACAGTTGACACCGGCCGCACCCCCGCCGCAGGATCGGACCGCGGTATTCGTCCCTGTGTTCGAACAGTAGTCGCTGGCTTCCCCACAGCGAAATCGGTGGGAGCTGGCGTTGGCGTTCAACAACCCGAGCGTGCCTTGGTCCGAAGTGGAGCGGATCGCCTCCGGGCGGCCGCCCGTGCCCGGGGACGGCAACGACGCCCCGGCGTGGTCGCGCAAGCGGGAAGCCTATGCCGGCGCGCCCGAAGACCTGCGGAACCGGCGCGGGCGGGACGACGGCGGTGACCGGATCCGGGCGCCCTACGCCGAGCTGCACGTCCACTCCAACTTCAGCTTCCTCGACGGTGCCTCGCACCCGGAGACCCTCGTCGAGGAGGCCGCACGGCTCGAACTCGACGCGCTCGTCCTCACCGACCACGACGGCATGTACGGTGCCGTGCGGTTCAACGACGCCGCGCGGGAGCTCGGGGTGCGGGTCGGGTTCGGGGCCGAACTTTCCCTCGGGTTGCCGGCTCCGCAGGCCGGTGTGCCCGATCCGGCCGGGTCGCACCTGCTGGTGATCGCCCGGCAGCAGACCGGTTACCACCGGCTGTGCCGCGTCATCTCCCGCGCCCAGCTCGCCGGTGGGGAGAAGGGACGGCCCCTCTACAACTTCGACGAACTGGCCGATGAGCTGGCCGGGCACGTCGTCGTCCTCACCGGGTGCCGCAAGGGGGCCGTCCGGCAGGCGCTCGCGCACCGGGGCCCGGCCGCCGCGCGCGCCGAGCTGGGGCGGCTCGTGGACCGGTTCGGACGGTCGCACGTCGCCGTCGAGCTGATCGACCACGGGCAGCCCCGCGACGACACCGCCAACGACCTCCTCGCCGCGATGGCCGGCGAGCTCCGGCTGCCGACGGTCGTGTCCAACAACGTCCACTACGCCCGTCCCGAAGACGCCGTCGTGGCGGACGTGGTCGCCGCGGTCCGGGCCCGGCGGCCGGCCGAGGACCTCGAAGGGTGGCGGCCACCGTCGGGGCAGGCGTTCCTGCGGTCCGGGATGGAACAGCGGCGCCGCTTCGAACGCCGCTACCCCGGCGCCGTCGGCCGCGCCGCCGTCCTGGGCGTCGAAGTGGCGTTCGACCTCAACCTCGTGGCGCCGGACCTGCCGCCGTTCCCGGTCCCGGCCGGGCACGACGAGATGTCGTTCCTGACCGAGCTGACCCGCCACGGCGCGGCGAAGCGCTACGGGCCGCGGGAGGAAAACCCCAAGGCCTACGCCCAGCTCGACCACGAACTCGCCGTCATCGAAAAGCTCGGGTTCCCCGGCTACTTCCTCGTCGTCTGGGACATCGTCCGGTTCTGCCGGGAATCCGGCATCCTCTGCCAGGGCCGGGGTTCGGCCGCGAACTCCGCGGTCTGCTACGCGCTGGAGATCTGCCACGCCGACCCGGTGAAGTGGAACCTGCTGTTCGAGCGGTTCCTCGCGCCGGAGCGGGACGGGCCGCCGGACATCGACGTCGACATCGAGTCCGGCCGCCGCGAGGAAGCGATCCAGTACGTCTACGAAAAGCACGGCCGGTTCCACGCCGCGCAGGTCGCCAACGTCATCACCTACCGGGCGCCGTCGGCGATCCGCGACGCCGCGAAGGCGCTCGGCCACAGCCCCGGGCAGCAGGACGCCTACGGCAAGCTCGTGGACCGCTGGGGTGGGGTCGCCGCCACGAAACGGCAGGCGGCCGGGGCGATCCCGGACGACGTCCTCGACCTGGCGGCGCGGATCGAGGACTTCCCGCGCCACCTCGGCATCCACTCCGGCGGCATGGTGCTCTCGAAGCAGCCGGTGTCCGAAGTGGTCCCGGTCGAGTGGGCGACCATGAAGGACCGCAGCGTCCTGCAGTGGGACAAGGACGACTGCGCCGCCGTCGGGCTGGTCAAGTTCGACCTGCTCGGCCTCGGCATGCTTTCGGCGCTGCACCACATGATCGACCTCGTCGCCGAGCACCACGGTTCCACTGTGGACATCGGGAAGCTGGACCTCGCCGACCCGGCGGTCTACGACATGCTCTGCGAAGCGGACGCCGTCGGCGTGTTCCAGGTGGAATCGCGCGCGCAGCTGGCGACCCTGCCGCGGTTGCGGCCGCGGAAGTTCTACGACCTCGTCGTCGAAGTCGCCCTCATCCGGCCCGGCCCGATCCAGGGCGGCTCGGTGCACCCCTACATCCGGCGCCGCCGCGGCGACGAAGAATGGGACCACGCGCACCCGCTGCTGGCCGCGTCCCTGGACCGCACCCTCGGGGTGCCGCTGTTCCAGGAGCAGGTGATGCAGATGGCGGTCGACGTCGCGAGCTTCACCCCGGCCGAAGCCGACCAGCTGCGCCGCGCCATGGGCGCCAAGCGGTCCAGCGTCAAGATGAAGGCGCTGATGGCGCGGTTCTTCCGGGGCTGTGCGGCCAACGGTCTCGACCGCGAGCTCGCCACCCGGATCTTCGAGCAGATCCACGCCTTCTCCGGGTACGGCTTCCCCGAAGCGCACTCGATGTCCTTCGCGCTGCTGGTGTACGCGTCCGCGTGGTTCAAGCGCTACTACCCGGCCGCGTTCTGCGCCGGGCTGCTGCGCGCCCAGCCGATGGGGTTCTACAGCCCGCAGTCCCTGGTCGCCGACGCCCGCCGCCACGGCGTGCGCATCCGCGAGCCCGACATCAACGCGAGCCTCGCCGGCGCCACCCTCGAACCGGACGCCGGGAGCACCGGCGGCGTCGCGCTCCGGCTCGGTCTCGCCGCGATCCGCCACCTCGGCGAAGACCTCGCCGAGGAGGTCGTCGCCGAACGCGCGGCCCACGGCCCGTACCGGAGCATCGGCGACCTGACCCGCCGGGTGCGGCTGAAGAAGAACGCCGCCGAAGCGCTGGCCACGGCGGGCGCGTTCAGCGGGTTCGGCGGCGACCGGCGCCAGGACCTGTGGGCTGCCGGTGCGGCCGCGGCGACCCGGCCGGGGCACCTGCCCGGCCTCGCGCCGGGCCTCGACGCGCCCGCGCTGCCCGGGATGACCCGGCTGGAGGTGACGGCGGCGGACCTGTGGGCCACGAGCGTCTCCCCGGACAGCCACCCGGTGGAGTACCTGCGCGAACTCCTCGACCGGCGCGGCGCGATCACCGTCGCGGAGCTCATGCGGACCGGGGACGGAACGCGCGTGTGGGTCGGCGGCGCGGTCACCCACCGGCAACGCCCCGCGACGGCCGGCGGGATCACCTTCCTCAACCTCGAAGACGAGACGGGCATGGCCAACGTCCTCGTCTCGCCCGGCCTCTGGCAGCGCCGGCGGCTCGTCGCCCACACCAGCGCGGCACTGCTCGTCCGCGGGCTGGTCCAAGCGGGCGAAGGCGTCGTCACGCTCGTCGCCGACCGCATCGAAAACCTCGATCTTTCGATGCGGACCGGACCCTCGCGCGACTTCCGTTGACTTCGGGCCCCCTCGGTGGTTCTCTCGCTGAGAGCGCTCCCAGTCATCCGTTCGTGCCCGACGAGTGAGGATGGACCTTCATGACAGCTCGACGTCTGCGCTGGGCAGCGTGGCCGGTGATCGCCGTGCTCGCCGGGGCGGTGCCGGCCGCCGGTACCGCCGGGGCGGCGACCACGCCCGCGGCGACCGTCACCGTCAACGCCCGAGCCGGGCTGGCCACCGTGCCGGACACCGGGATCGGCATCAACCACGCGGTCTGGGACAGCCAGCTGGGCACCGACGAGGTGGCCGACCTGTTCGGCGCCGCCGGTGTCCGCACGATGCGGTACCCCGGTGGTTCCTACGGCGACATCTACCACTGGAAGGACAACACCGCGCCGGGCGGGTACGTGGCGCCGAACACCGATTTCGACACCTTCATGGGCGGGGTGCGCCGAGCAGGCGCCCAGCCGATCATCATCGCCAACTACGGCACCGGCACGCCCGGGGAAGCCGCGGACTGGGTGCGGTACGCCAACGTGACCAAGGGTTACGGCGTCAAGTACTGGGAAATCGGCAACGAGCTGTACGGCAACGGGCACTACGGGGCGAACTGGGAAGCCGACAACCACGCCGACAAGAGCCCTGCCGCCTACGCCAACGGAGTGGTCGCCTACGCCGACGCCATGAAGGCCGTCGATCCGGGCGTCAAGATCGGCGCCGTGCTGACGACCCCGGCGAACTGGCCGGACGGCATCGTCGGCTCGGGGGACACGGCCACCTGGAACCAGACCGTGCTGTCGATCGCCGGCCCGCACATCGACTTCGTCATCCTGCACTGGTACCCCAGCGGCTCGACGGCGTCGGAAGCCCTCGCCAAGCCGGAGCAGATCACCGACATGATCTACCTGGCGCGCGACCAGATCACGCGGTACGCGGGCGCGAACTCCGGCCGGATCGGCATCTCGATGACCGAAACGAACACGCCGGTCGGCATGGACACCCAGCCCGGCGCCCTGTTCGCCGCCGACACCTACAGCTCGCTGCTGGAGAACGGTGTGTTCACCGTCGACTGGTGGGACACGCACAACGGCGGGACGAAATTGTCCACTGTGGCCGGTTACCCGGACTACGGCGACTCCGGCCTGCTCTCCAGCGCGACCTGCCTCGAGGGGGGCGCCTGCGAGCCCGCGCTCAACACGCCGTTCGCGCCCTACTACGGCCTGAAGATGCTGAGCACCTTCGCGCACCCCGGCGACCAGTACGTCCGGGCCGCCGCGGACGACCCGCTCGTCGGCGCGCACGCCGTCCGGCGGCCGAACGGCGACCTCGCCGTGCTGCTGCTGAACAAGGACCCCGACCAGGCCAGGACGGTGACCCTGGACTACGCGGGCTACACGCCGGCCGCGGCCGCGCCGCAGGTGTTCACCTTCACCAACGGCGCGACGGCGATCAGCAGCGCCACGGCCGGGACGAGCACTTCCCAGACGCTGCCGCCGTATTCGCTCACCACCGTGGTGCTGCACCCGGCGGCCGCCGCGTCCGGCGGGCCCGGGACGCCCGGCCAGCCGGCCGGGACGGCGACCGACCGGACCGCGACGATCAGCTGGCCCGCGGCCGCGCCCGGCGCCCACCCGATCGCGAAGTACGAGGTCTACCGGCAGGTCGGCACCACCAGTGAACAGTGGGGCGAAACGACCGGGACGTCGCTCGACGTCGGGAACCTCGTGCCGGGCAGCCGGTACACGGTCAACGTCCTGGCGCGCGACACGGCCGGGAACGTGTCCGCGGCCTCCCCACCGCTGACGCTCACGACCGGCGCGCCGTCGGCGAGCAGCTGCACGGTCCGGATGACCGACGTGACCGACTGGGCGAGCGGCTTCGTCGGCGGCATCCACGTCACCGCCACCGGCGTGGTGGGGGACTGGACCCTGACGTTCGGCTGGCCGACCGCGCGGCAGCGGCTCACCGGCGGCTGGAGCGGCACCTGGGCCCAGAACGGCACGACGGTGACGGTCTCGTCATCGGCCCCACCGGCGGCGGGGGTGGACGTCGGGTTCACCGCCGATTACAGCGGGCCGAACATCCTGCCGACGGCGTTCACCCTCAACGGAGTGCTCTGCGCGGCGGGCTGAGTGAGAGGGCCTTCCTCCTCATCGACCTCACCGACCTCATCGGCGGAAGAGGCCGGTGAGGAGGAAGGGCACGCCGAACAGGCCGTCGGAGCGGACGTCCCGGTTCACCGGCCGCTCTCGACGCGCTCGCGCACGGCTCGCAGCTCCTCGCCGACGACCGCCATCTGCGCGTCGACGGCCGACGGGTCGGTGCCGTCGGGGAAGAACAGGCTGAAGATCAGTTCGGCGCCGGTCAGGTTCGGCACGACGCGGGTGAACAGGCCGAGGTTCGGGGCGTCGGCGCTGACGACGTCGACGACGCCGTGCTCGGCCGCGACCCGCACGGCGACCCGCTGCGGGCCGCTTTCGGTGTGGACGCGCCAGATGTCGTCGTGGTCGTGGTCGACCGCGGTGGCGAAGCCGGGCGCCCAGTCAGGGAGGTGGCGAGGATCGGCCAGGTATTCGACGACCCGCTCCGGCGGGGTGGCGATGGAGATGGAGCGGGTTTCGGCGCGTCCGAGAGTCGTGGGTGTCATGGCGAAAACGATACGCACCTGCGTACGATCTGTCCACGCGTAAAATCCCGCCGGTGAACGAGGACGACGATCTCGGAGCCCTCTGCGCCGGGGCGGGCCGCAGCCTGGCCGAAGCCGAGCGGCCGGTGCTCGAGCGGCACGGCCTCTCGATGTGGCAGTACGTGGTGCTGTCGGCGCTGGCCGCCGGGGCGGCGCCGAGCCAGCTGGTGCTGGCCCAGCAGATCCACTACGACAAGACCCGGTTGATCGCCCTGCTCGACGCGCTCGAAGCGGAGGGACTGGTGGTCCGTCAGCCGGACCCGGCCGACCGCCGCGCGCGGGTGGTGCGGCTGACGCCGGAGGGGATCCGGCGGTACGCGGCGGTCCGGGCCGGGATCCGCGAGGTGGAGGAGCGGAAGCTGGCCGGTCTGGCCCCGGAAGCCCGGCGGGTGCTGCGGTCGGCCTTGGCCCACCTGGCCAACTCACCCTGACGACATCGGCTGCCGGGCAGCAACCACCGCTCATGTCGGCCTGGCCGGTGATCGCAGGGACGAGGACCGGTGATCGCCGGGGCGAGGAACCGGCGGAGCACGTGGCAAGGTTCGCCCGGGGCCGGGGCTGAGCAGCCCCCGATTTCCACGCCAGCGGAGGGCACTGACAAAACCGGCGCCCTCCGCAAGGGCTGTCCACAGGCCACGCGCGAACTGACGGCCGGCAACGCAGGCCGACCAACGACGTCACCAGACCTCCCCCGCCCCTCATCCCAGCCTTCTCTTCAGTCGACGATCGGGTTTGTCAAGGCACGCTTTCCCGCCTTGACAAACCCGGGCGGCGACTGAAACTCCCACCGGAGGGGCGGGGGAGGTCGGACCCGCCCTGCCGCGGCAGAACCCGTAGTAGAAGCCACGGCAGAACCCGTAGTAGAAGCCACGGCAGAACCCGTAGTAGAAGCCGCGGCAGAACCCGTAGTAGAAGCCGCGGCAGAACCCGTAGTAGAAGCCGCGGCAGAACCCGCCCTGCCGCTCCGCCGCGGTCAACGAACGCCATAAAACAAAAGCTGTCCTCGCCGGACCGGCAGGCTCCGGGATGGCCACCCCTCGCCGCTGCCCCCTCGCTTTCTCGAGGTGGGCCGCGCGGTGGTCATCCCGTCGCCTGATCGAGGCCTATCACTTTGAGCC
>NZ_JBHVXZ010000115.1:0-31856 GCF_042881395.1 Amycolatopsis sp. NPDC058278
CCTGAAGGCACTGGGTTCCTGAAGCGCCGAGGGCCGCCACCGGCGTCCGGTGGCGGCCTTCGGCGCGACGACGTCAGCCTTGCTGCTGCTGGGCCGCGATGTGCTCGGCGACCGCCTCGGGCAGCGTGATGGTCAGCGGGGTCCGAACCGGCATCGGCGCGTCACCGCGGTCGACGATGGTCCGCCGGACGATCTCGCGCAGCACCTCGACGGCCCCCGCGGCCTCCGACTGCGGCCCGGCGATGACGCCGCGCAGCATCCAGCGGGGCCGGTCGACGCCGACGAAGCGCAGGGCGACGTCGCCGATGATGGCCGAAATCTCCAGGCCCCAGACACCGCGGCCGAGGGTGACCTTGGCGCCGTCGGCCCGCAGCTGGTCGGCCAGTTCGCTGCTGACCTCCCGCCACAGCCCGCCCGAGCGCGGCGCGGCGTACGCGCTGACCGTGATCTGGCCCTGCTCGGTGACGACGTGCACGGCGCGCACGCCCCCGGCCTCCGGGTCCATCTCGACCTGGACCTGGGAACCGTCGGGCACCGGCACCTTCACCGAGCCGAGGTCGATCCGCGGGATGCCGTCGTCGTCGAAGTCGGCCACGTCGAACGGGCCGTCGGAGACGTCCGACAGCTCCGGCCCGTCCTCGTCGTCGTACGCCTCGTCCTCGAAAGTGTCGTCGGCCTCGGGCGCGGCGTGCCGTCCGGCGGACTCGCCCTCGGTCCGCCGCTTGCGTCCGAAAATCCCCACTACTTCTCCGTTCCTTCCCCAGCCACGGCGCTCGCGGCGAGCGCGTCTGCTCCCAGTGTGGCGTGTCCGCCCGTGGAGCCGTAGCCTCCGTCGCCCCGTTCGGTGGCGTCGAGCTCGGCGACCTCGACGAATTCGGCGTGTTCGACCCGTTGCACGACCAGCTGGGCGATCCGGTCGCCGCGCGCGAGCTTCACCGGGTGCACCGGGTCGTGGTTGATCAGGCAGACCTTGATCTCCCCGCGGTAGCCCGAGTCGATCGTTCCCGGGGTGTTCACGACCGAGAGGCCGGCCCGGGCCGCCAGGCCGGACCGCGGGTGGACGAACCCCGCGTACCCGGGCGGGAGCGCGATCGCGACGCCGGTGCCGACGACGCCGCGTTCCCCGGGTCCGAGCACGATATCCGAGGTGGTGACGAGATCGGCGCCCGCGTCGCCCGGTCGGGCGTAGGCGGGCAGCGGGACATCCGGGTCGAGCCGGGAGAGGAGTACCTGAACGCTGGACACGGGCGGCGAGATTACTCTCTACCCGTGGGTGAATCAGCGAAGACGGCCGCGAACGCCGCCGTGCGGCACTCCGAACGGCTGTACGTCCCGTGGTGGGGCTGGCCGCTACCGGTGCTGGGGGCGATCCTGCTCGCCGCCGAGATCGACCTCGGGTACCCCGGGATCCGGGCGTGGCTGCCGTACGTGATCGCGCTGCCGGTCGTCGTGGCGCTGCTGCTGTCGCTGGGCCGGTCGAAGGTCCGGATCACCGGCGGTGACGAGCCGGAGCTGTGGGTCGGCGACGCGCACCTGCCGCTGCGCTACGCCGGCGAGGTGGAGATCTTCGACAAGGAAGCCAAGCGCACGGCCCTGGGGCGCGACGGCGACCCGGCCGCCTACGTGCTGCACCGCGGCTGGGTCGGCCCGGTGGTCAAGGTCCGGCTGACGGACGCGAACGACCCGACGCCGTACTGGCTGTTCAGCACCCGGCACCCCGAACGCGTCGCCGAGCTGCTCAAGGGCGCCTGAACACGCCCCCTCGAGACAGGGAAGGGGGCCGGCCTGCCGGCCGGCCCCCTTGTCCCCAGCGCGCTTCGAGCCTTCCCCGGTCTCCCTCGAGGCTCTCCGTCGCGTCTGTTCGTCCCCTGAAACCCTGTCCGAGATCCCCGTGCCGTCAGGCGCAGTCGCGGCAGATCAGGCGTCCGCCGTTGTCCTCGGCCAGCCGGCTGCGGTGGTGCACCAGGAAGCACACGGAGCAGGTGAACTCGTCCGCCTGCTTCGGCACCACCTTCACGGTCATGTCCTCACCGGAAAGCCCGGAGAGGTCGGCACCCGGCAGCTCGAAGTTCTCGGCGGTCGCGTCCTCGTCGACGTCGACGACGCCGGACTGGTTCTCGTTCCGCCGGGCCTTGAGCTCCTCCAACGAGTCTTCGGCCAGCTCGTCGGCTTCGCTGCGGCGCGGAGCGTCGTAGTCGGTAGCCATGTGTCCCTCACCCCTGCGATCAGCTTGTGTAGTCGTTTTCCCGGACTCCCGGATGCGCCCGTGAGTCCGCCGTGCCGCTGGTCAACGTTCCAGGGCCCTCGTTTGTGCCCGACGGCCGAAGTGACCGAGGTCTCTTCTTTTTGCGCCTCTTCCTGCGGCCGGAGCCCGGGAAGGGTAGCTCACCGCTCCGCGGGTTCTGCAACGAGTCAGACATTGCCGGGGAATCGTCACCCGACAGGGGGAACCCGCAGGTAAGACGCGTTGTCGTCCGTTCGGGTTGCGCGGGGGTGGAGAACTTCACGCGCGGCCGGTGTCCGCTTGCCCCGGCCGGCCCCGCCGTGGTGCGATCGCTGCACGGGGATCGGTCCGGCTGGGGCCCGGTACCGCAGGCAAGAGCACGGGAACCCACCGGGTGACCCGGGACCACGTGCGTCGGTCGCAGCGCCTAGGCTGAACGGCCTCGACGGTGCCCGGTACGCACGGTCGTTTCGGTGTTCGGGAAGGGACGGGCAGGTGGCGTCGGGGAACGGCATCGGGGACCGTGGGACGCGGCCGTATCGCAAGCACAAGCCGCTGCCGGCGCTGATCGTCATCGGCGTGCTCGCCGTGGGCGCGATCGTCGTCTGGGTGCACGCCGCGATCGGCAAGGGCGACGTCGACGAGGCCGTCAAGTGCGACCCGCCGGCCAGCCCGCCACCGGGCGTGACGTTCAGCAGCCTGCCCCACAACGCGCTCGACGACCGCGCCCCCATCCCGCCGGACAAGGTCGCCTACCGGGTCCTCAACGCCTCGGGCAGCCGCGGCCAGGGTGGCATCACCACGACGGCGCTGCGCGAACTCGGCTTCACCGGCGCCGCCGACCCGGCCAACGACCCGGCGTACGAGAACCGCGAGGCCAAGTGCCGCGGTCAGATCCGCTTCGGCGAAAACGGCGTCACCGCGGCCCGGACGCTCAGCCTCGTCGTGCCGTGCGCCGAGCTGGTCCAGGACAACCGCAAGGACGCGAGCGTCGACGTGGTCACGGGCACGCTGTTCGGCGACCTGCGGCCCAACGCCGAAGCCCGCCGGATCATCACCCAGCTCGCCGACTGGTCGAAGGCCCACCAGGGCGGCGGCGGCAACGAGCAGTCCGCGGGCGCGCCGGCCCCGGTCGTCGACCAGACGCTGCTGGCCTCGGCCCGCGACGCGGCCTGCTGACCCTGCGCCGTCCCGGCCGTCCGGCCGGTGAGGACCCGCTCAGACCTCCGCCGCGCCGCAGTCCGCCAGCACCTTCCGCAGCGGGTCCGCGATCGACGGGGCCGCCGCGTACGTCGCGTCCGCGCCCAGCTCCGGTGCCGCGCCCGGGACGGACACCTGCGCGCCCGCCTCCGCCGCGATCAGCGCCCCCGCCGCCCAGTCCCAGCGGTTGAGCCCGTGCTCGACGTAGGCGTCCAGCCAGCCCGCCGCCACCGCGCACAGGTCCAGCGACGCCGCGCCGTTGCGGCGGATGTCCCGCACCCGCCCCAGCAGCTCCGCCGCGAACCGCGACTGCCGCGTCCGCCGCTCCCGCGAATACGCGAAACCGGTTCCGACCAGCGTCACTTCCAGGCTCGACGGCGCCGACACCGCCAGCCGCCGCCCGTCCAGGAACGCGCCCTGCCCGCGGGCCGCCGACCAGACGCGGCCGCTCGCCGGCTCGGCCACCGCTCCGGCCACCGACACGCCGCCGACCTGCGCGGCCACCGACACCGCGAACCACGGCAGCCCGTAGAGGAAGTTGACCGTCCCGTCGATCGGGTCGACCACCCACGTCACGCCGTCGCCCGCGGCGCCGCCGCCTTCCTCGCCCAGCACCGGCTCCCCCGGGCGCAGTTCGGCCAGCCGCGCGCGCACCAGGCGTTCGGACTCGTGGTCCACCGCGGTCACCACGTCGGTGGCCCCGGACTTGGTGCCGACGGCCACCGCCCGGCCCGCCGCCATGCCTTCCCAGGCCTCGCGGACCAGGGCGGCGGCTTCCGTCGCGACCTGCACCGCGACGCTTTTCAGCAACGACTCGTCAACTCCCACGTCCGACATGTCACCACATCCGGTTAAAGTCTCCGAGGCAGGCTTCTGAATCGTGCGAGAAGGGACCACGTCCGTGGTGGAGGCGACCCGCCGAGGTTTCGGCATCGACATCGGCGGCAGCGGGATCAAGGGCGCCTTGGTCGACCTGGACAAGGGACAGCTCATCGGCGACCGCATCCGGATCGAGACGCCGAAGCCGTCCACGCCGTCGGCGGTGGCGGACGTCGTGCACGACATCGTCACGCAGGCGGGCTGGGACGGCCCGGTCGGCGTGACGCTGCCGGCGGTCGTCAAGAAGGGCGTCGCGCACACCGCGGCCAACATCGACAAGCAGTGGATCGGCACCGACGCCGACGCGCTGTTCGCCAAGCGGCTCGGCCGGAGCGTCGACCAGGTCGCGATGCTGAACGACGCCGACGCGGCGGGCATGGCGGAGATCCGCTTCGGCGACCCGGTCGCGCGCACGGGCGTGACGGCGCTGCTCACCTTCGGCACCGGCATCGGCAGCGCGGTCTTCCAGGACGGCAAGCTCGTCCCCAACACCGAATTCGGCCACCTCGAGATCGACGGCCACGACGCCGAGAAGCGCGCGGCCGCTTCGGTGAAGGACAACGAGGGGCTCTCCTACCCCGAATGGGCCAAGCGCGTGCACCGTTACCTGACCGTGCTGGAGAACCTGATCTGGCCCGACCTGTTCATCGTCGGCGGCGGGGTCAGCAAGAAGGCCGAGAAATGGGTGCCGCTGCTGGACATCCGCACTCCGGTGCTGGTGGCGAGCCTGCAGAACAACGCCGGGATCGTCGGCGCCGCGGCCGCCGCGGCGGAGGGCATCCAGCACTGATTCGGCTCTGAGGGTGATCGCTTCGCACCGCATGCGCGTACCGTCGTTACAATGGAACACGGCCCACGGCTGCGGAGGTCAAAACCGCAGGCCGAGGCGTGATCCCCGAATGTGAGGCAGCAATGGCCCCAGGCCGTTGCTCGTCGTGATCGACCGCTGCGAAAGGGCGTAAGTGGCAGCCGCAAGAACCGCAACCCGAGGCGGGACGAAGACAGCGACCGCAGCCGGCGAGCCGGCCGAAGAGGCAGCCACCGGGACGGCGAAGCCGGCGGCCCGCAAGACCACCACCGCCAAGAAGGCTCCGGCCAAGAAGGCTCCGGCGAAGAAGGCCGTGACCAAGGGCGGCAAGACCGAAGACGGCGAGCCGGACGGCCCCGAAGTCCTCGAGGACGACGAACTGGGTACGCCCGACCTGTCGGACCTGGAAGAGGTCGAGGTCGACGTCGTCGACGAGACGGTCACCGACGAGCCGGACGCCGACTCGGCCGACGACGATGACGACGAGGAGTCCGACGAGGAGACCCCGGCGCAGCGCCGTCGCGGTGTCGCGGCGGACAAGGCCGCGGCCAAGGCCGACAACCCGGACTTCGTCTGGGACGAGGAGGAGTCCGAGGCGCTGCGCCAGGCGCGCAAGGACGCCGAGCTCACCGCGTCCGCCGACTCCGTGCGTGCCTACCTCAAGCAGATCGGCAAGGTCGCGCTGCTGAACGCCGAGGAGGAGGTGGAGCTGGCCAAGCGGATCGAGGCCGGGCTCTACGCCGCCGAGCGCGTGCGCACCGCCGAGGAGGAGGGCGAGAAGCTCGTCACCCAGATGCGCCGCGATCTCAAGTGGATCGTGCGTGACGGCGAGCGCGCCAAGAACCACCTGCTCGAGGCGAACCTCCGGCTCGTGGTCTCGCTGGCCAAGCGCTACACCGGCCGCGGCATGGCGTTCCTGGACCTGATCCAGGAGGGCAACCTCGGCCTGATCCGCGCGGTGGAGAAGTTCGACTACACCAAGGGCTACAAGTTCTCGACGTACGCCACGTGGTGGATCCGCCAGGCGATCACCCGCGCGATGGCCGACCAGGCGCGCACCATCCGCATCCCGGTGCACATGGTCGAGGTCATCAACAAGCTGGGCCGCATCCAGCGCGAACTGCTCCAGGACCTCGGCCGCGAGCCGACCCCGGAAGAGCTCGCGAAGGAAATGGACATCTCCCCGGAGAAGGTCCTGGAGATCCAGCAGTACGCGCGTGAGCCGATCTCGCTCGACCAGACGATCGGCGACGAGGGCGACTCGCAGCTCGGTGACTTCATCGAGGACTCCGAAGCGGTCGTCGCGGTCGACGCGGTGTCGTTCACGCTGCTGCAGGACCAGCTCCAGTCGGTGCTGCAGACGCTGTCCGAGCGCGAGGCGGGCGTGGTCCGGCTGCGCTTCGGCCTCACGGACGGCCAGCCGCGCACGCTCGACGAGATCGGCCAGGTGTACGGGGTGACCCGTGAGCGCATCCGGCAGATCGAGTCGAAGACGATGTCGAAGCTGCGTCACCCGTCGCGGTCCCAGGTCCTGCGGGACTACCTGGACTGAGTCTCCTCACGGGACAACGGAAACCCCGCCACCGGAGCCGGTGGCGGGGTTTTCCCGTTGCGGTTCAGGGCACGGCCAGCCCGCGCTCCCGCAGCGACTGCTCGACGCGCAGGCGTTCGATCTCGCGGTCCATCCCCTCGGGCAGTTCCCCGAGCCGGTGCGGGACGCCGACCTGGCGGCACGCCTGGGTGAGGAGCTCGTCGTACGCCTGCCGCGTCCCGAACCGCCGGGCCGCCGGGGTCCCGGACGGGTAGTCCACGAGCAGCCGGTGCACCCGCCGCAGGTCCGCGGCGACGCGTTCGATCGGCGGCCCCTGCGGTTGCGGCTTCGCGCGCTTCGCCCGGAGCCAGTCGACCAGCTTGGGGACGCGCAGCGCGCACCAGAACAGCACCGTGGGAGCGATGCACACCACGGCGAAGAGGATCAGGTTCGCCAGGACGCCGCCGGAGCCGCCCATCCCCCGATGGTAAGCCCGCCGGGCCGCCCCGGCAGAAGGCTTTTCGGGGCAGCCCGCGTGATCAGAGCCGGATCTTGCGTGACTGAACACGGATCTCGCGTGATTGAAGCCGGAACTCGCGAGTTCCGGCTTCAATCACGTGGGTTCCGGCTTCAATCACGTGGGTTCCGGCTTGGATCACGGGAGTTCGGGGGTCTCCGGGGTCTCCTCGGCCAGCCAGAGGACGCCGGCCGGGGGGAGCTGGAGGACAGCGGAGGCCGGCTGGCCGTGCCACGGGTCCTCCGTCGCCTCCACCGTGCCGAGGTTGCCGACCCCGGAGCCGCCGTACGCCTCGGCGTCGGTGTTGACGACCTCCCGCCAGCGACCCGCCGCCGGCAGTCCCACCCGGTAGTCGTGGTGCGGGACGCCCGCGAAGTTGGCCACGCAGGCCAGCCGCGAGCCGTCGGCACCGATGCGGAGGAAGCTCAGCACGTTGCCGCTCGAGTCGTTCGCGTCGATCCAGCGGAAGCCGTCCGGCGAGGTGTCCTGGCTGTACAACGCCGGCGACGACCGGTACACCGTGTTCAGCGACCGCAGCAGCTCCCACACCCCGAGGTGCAGCGGCTCGTCCAGCAGGTGCCAGTCCAGCGACTTCGACTCCGACCACTCCCCCGGCTGGCCGAACTCGCCGCCCATGAACAGCAGCTGCTTGCCCGGGTGCGCCCACATGAACGCCAGCAGCGAGCGCAGGCCGGCCGCCTTGTTCCAGGCGTCGCCCGGCATCCGGCCCCACAGGGATCCCTTGCCGTGCACCACTTCGTCGTGCGACAGCGGCAGCACGAAGTTCTCGCTCCACGCGTACACGAGCGAGAACGTCATCTCGTTGTGGTGGTAGGCGCGGTGGATCGGCTCGTGCGAGAGGTACCGGAGCGTGTCGTGCATCCAGCCCATGTTCCACTTGAAGCCGAACCCGAGGCCGCCGAGGTGCGTCGGGCGCGTGACGCCCGGCCAGGCCGTCGACTCCTCCGCCACCATCACGATGCCCGGGTGCCGCTTGTAGACGGTCGCGTTCAGCTCCTGCAGGAACCGCACCGCGTCCAGGTTCTCGCGGCCGCCGTACTGGTTGGGCAGCCACTCCCCTTCCTTGCGGGAGTAGTCGAGGTAGAGCATCGACGCCACCGCGTCGACGCGCAGGCCGTCGAGGTGGAACTCCTCGATCCAGTACAGCGCGTTGGCGACCAGGAAGTTGCGGACCTCGTTGCGGCCGAAGTCGAACACGAGCGTGCCCCAGTCGGGCTGCTCGCCGCGGCGCGGGTCCGCGTGCTCGTAGAGCGCGGTGCCGTCGAACTTCGCCAGCGCCCAGCTGTCCTTCGGGAAGTGCGCGGGCACCCAGTCCACGAGCACGCCGATCCCCCGCTGGTGCAGGCGGTCGACGAAGTAGCGGAAGTCGTCCGGCGAGCCGAAGCGGGACGTCGGCGCGTAGTACGACGTCACCTGGTAGCCCCACGAGCCACCGAACGGGTGCTCCGACACCGGCAGCAGTTCCACGTGCGTGAAACCGGTTTCGACGAGGTAGTCGCCCAGCTGGTCGGCCAGCTCCCGGTAGTCAAGGCCCGGCCGCCACGAACCGAGGTGGACCTCGTAGACGCTCATCGGCGCCGCGGCCCACTGGGTCGCCTCCCGCTTCGCGACCCACTCGTCGTCTTCCCACAGGTACGTCGAGCTGGTCACGACCGAAGCCGTCGCCGGCGGCTGCTCCGTGCCGAACGCCATCGGGTCGGCCTTTTCGTGCCAGTTGCCGTCGGCACCCAGGATCCGGAACTTGTAGCAGGTGCCCACGCCGACGCCGGGCACGAACAGCTCCCAGACCCCGGACGAGCCGAGCGAGCGCATCGGGTGCCCGCGCCCGTCCCAGCCGTTGAAGTCGCCGATCACGCGGATGCCCCGCGCGTTCGGCGCCCAGACCGCGAACGACGTCCCCTCGACGACACCGTTCGGCGTCTCGTAGGACCGGACGTGCGCGCCCAGCGCCTCCCAGAGCCGCTCGTGGCGGCCCTCGCCGATCAGGTGCCGGTCCAGCTCGCCCACCGTGGGCAGCCAGCGGTACGGGTCGTCGGAAGTGGCGGTGTGCCCGTCGTACTCGACTTCCAGCCGGTAGTCGCCGGGGTGTTCGGGCACGGCGACGGCGAACAGCGCGTCGATCACCGGTTCCATCGGGTACTTCTGCCCGCCCGCGCACAGCGTGACGGCTTTCGCGCCGGGCAGCAGTGCCCGGGCCGCGAAGCCCTTGCCCACCGCGTGCACGCCCAGCACCGAGTGCGGGTCGTGGTGGGAACCGGCGAGCAGCCGGTCGATGTCCGCGGCCGGCGGGGCCGCGGCCGGGAGGCCTTCGGGAGCCGCGTTCACGGTGTCGTCCCTCCGCTAGTGATCCGGGCGATCGAGGCGAGCGGCACGCCCAGCCAGTCCGGCCGGTTCGCGTGCTCGTAACCCACTTCGTAGACCGCCTTGTCCAGTTCGAACGCGCGCAGCAGCTCGCCCTGCGCCCGCGGGTCCGCCGCGATCGCGGCGTAGCCCTCGCAGAACGCCGCCCGGTTGCGCTCCGACCACTCGTGGGCGCGCTCGGCCAGCACCGGCTCGTCCGGCTGGCCGACCAGCATCTGCTGGGCCGCGTAGTCGAACGACCTCAGCATGCCCGCGACGTCGCGCAACGGCGACCGCAGCGCGTGGCGTTCCTCGACCGGGGCCGCGGGCTCGCCCTCGAAGTCGATCAGCAGCCAGCCGCCGACGGTCCGCAGCACCTGCCCGAGGTGCAGGTCGCCGTGGATGTACTGCATGGTCACCGAGCCCGCGGGCAGCGTGCGCAGCCCCTCGAACGCCGCCCGCAGCTTCGGGGCGTGCGCGGCCAGCTCGGGTACCCGCCCGGCGATCGTGTCGAGCCGGGCGAGCATCGCCTTCGTCGAGCGCTCGAGCTCGTCGGCGTCGACCGGCTCGGTGCCGAGCGCCTCGGCGAGGTCCGCGTGCACCTCGGCGACGGCGCGCCCGAGCCGCTCGGCCTCGCCGGCGAAGTCGCCGCCGACCTCCTCGGGATGCAGTTCGGGTGCGGCCATCAGGTCGCGGACGCTGGTGGTGGCCATCGCCCAGCCGTCGACCGCGTCCGACACGAACTGCTGGAGCATGCCGACCGTGGTCGGCTCGCCGTCCAGGTCGCCGGTGATCGACCCGAGCACCGGTGCGATGTGCTTGCTGCCGACGCCCTGCAGCGCGCGGTGCAGCAGCAGGTCCTTGTTCTTGCCCGGCGTCAGCTTCCGGAACAGCTTGAGGATGTACTGCCCGCCGTAGACCAGGGACGTGTTGCTCTGCTCCGACGTGATCGGCCGGGCGCGCAGGCCGGTCTCCAGCTCCACGCCGGGCTCGTGCTCGAAGACCAGCGAACCGACCTGCTCCTCGCGGGCCATCAGGTCCAGCAGCACGCCGGTGACGTCCAGGTCGCCGGACGCCTCGTAGGCGTTGAGGTCGCCGACGGCGCCGATCCAGCTGGTCGAGGCGATCTCCGGCGGATGCGTCCGCCGGCCCACCAGCAGCTGGTAGGGCTCGCGCCGGTCGTCCTGGACGACCTCGACGACGGCGTGCAGCAGCTGCGGATCACCGGAAACCAGCTCGGTCACGCCGAGCGGCCGGACGCCGGTCACCGGCCGGTCCTTGCCGGCGAACCACCGCTGTTCGGGCAGCCAGCGCTTCAGGTCGCCGGTCAGGTCGTCGACCAGCTCGCGCGGGTCGGACAAGGGACTCACCTCGCTTCGCCTTCGTCTCCCGGGCTCGTCAGCTGGAACCAGTAGAAGCCGTGCCCGGGCAGCGTCAGCAGGTACGACAGGTCCCCGATGCTGGGGAACCGCACGCCACCGGTGAGCTCCACCGGCGTGCACCCGCGGTGCGCGGACAGGTCCAGCTCCACCGGCTGCGGGAACCGGGACAGGTTGTTCACACAGAGCACGACGTCTTCGCCGCCGTCCGGGCGCCGCCACTGGCGCTTGTAGGCCAGCACGCTGGGGTTGGACCCGCCGAGGTCGACGAACTCGCCTTCGGCGAACGCGTGGTGCTGTTTGCGCACCTCGATCATCCGCCGGGTCCAGTTCAGCAGCGAGGCTTCGTTGTTCGACTGCGCCTCGACGTTCAGGCCTTGGTAGCCGTACACCGGGTCCATGATCACCGGCAGGTAGATCCGGCCGGGGTCGCAGGAGGAGAACCCGGCGTTGCGGTCCGGGGTCCACTGCATGGGGGTGCGCACCGCGTCGCGGTCGCCGAGCCAGATGTTGTCTCCCATGCCGATCTCGTCACCGTAGTACAGAACGGGCGAACCGGGGAGGGACAGCAGCATCGCGGTGAACAGCTCCTGCTGGTTGCGGTCGTTGTCCAGCAGCGGGGCCAGCCTCCGGCGGATGCCGATGTTGGCCTTCATCCGCGGGTCCTTGGCGTACTCCGCGTACATGTAGTCGCGCTCGTCGTCGGTGACCATCTCGAGGGTCAGCTCGTCGTGGTTGCGCAGGAAGATGCCCCACTGGCTGCCGCTGGGGATCTCCGGGGTCTGGGCCATGATCTCCGAGATCGGGAAGCGGGACTCGCGCCGCACCGCCATGAAGATCCGCGGCATCAGCGGGAAGTGGAACGCCATGTGGCACTCGTCGCCGCCGACCGCCGGGTCGCCGAAGTACTCGACGACGTCCGAGGGCCACTGGTTCGCCTCGGCCAGCAGGATGCGGCCCGGGTACTCGTCGTCGACGACCTTGCGGCAGCGCTTGAGGAACTCGTGCGTGCGCGGCAGGTTCTCGCAGTTGGTGCCCTCCTGCTCGAACAGGTACGGCACGGCGTCCAGGCGGAACCCGTCGATGCCCAGGTCCAGCCAGAACCGCAGGGTGTCGATCATCGCGTTCTGGACGTCGACGTTCTCGAAGTTCAGGTCGGGCTGGTGGGAGAAGAACCGGTGCCAGTAGAACTGGCCGCGCACCGGGTCGTAGGTCCAGTTCGACGTCTCGGTGTCGACGAAGATGATCCGCGCGTCGGCGTAGCGGGAGTCGTCGTCGCTCCACACGTAGTAGTCGCCGTACGGGCCGTCGGGGTCGCTGCGGGACTGCTGGAACCACGGGTGCGCGTCCGAGGTGTGGTTGAGCACGAGGTCGGTGATCACCCGGATGCCGCGCCGGTGCGCCTCGTTGAGCAGGAAGACGAAGTCCTCGACGCTGCCGAATTCCGGGAGCACCGCACGGAAGTCGCTGATGTCGTACCCGCCGTCGCGCAGCGGCGAAGCGTAGAACGGCGGCAGCCACAGGCAGTCGATGCCCAGCCAGGCCAGGTAATCGAGCCGGCCGGCCAGGCCGCGCAGGTCGCCGGTGCCGTCGCCGTTGGAGTCGGCGAACGCGCGCACCAGCACTTCGTAGAACACCGCGCCCTTGAACCACTCCGGGTTGCTCGGCGCTTGCTGCGCCGACCGGAAGTCCCCGGCCTGCGGTTCCACGAGCATGCCGTCGGCGGTCATCGCCTCGCCGGTGTGCGGCACGCCCTCCAGCCCCAACGCCGCATCGGGCCGGGCCTCATCCGCCATGTGGTCCACCTCAGTTCCTCGGATTCCTGTCCTTCCGTTTCTCAGCCGGCCAGGCGGCGTCTCACCGACACCACGTGCGCCACCGCCCGCCAGGGTTCGAGCCGGACGAAGTTCGCCGGACCCCAGTCCCAGGTGTCACCGGTGACCTCGTCGTGGGCGATGAGCCGTTCGTGCGCTTCGAAGCCGAGCGCCGCGGTGTCGAGCCAGAGCGTGCCCTCTTGGGGCCCGTACGGGTCGAGGGTGACGACCGTGACCACGGTGTCGCCGGTGGCCGGGTCCTGTTTGGAGTAGGCCAGCAGCGCGTCGTTGTCGATGTGGTGGAAGTGCAGGGTGCGCATCTGCTGCAGCGCCGGGTGCGCGCGGCGGACGGCGTTCAGCTTCGCCAGCCACGGCTCCAGCGAACGCCCTTCGTCGAGCGCGCGCTCGAAGTCGCGCGGGCGCAGCTGGTACTTCTCGGAGTCGAGGTACTCCTCGCTGCCTTCGCGGACCGGAACGTGCTCGAACAGCTCGTAGCCGGAGTAGACCCCCCACGTCGGCGAGATCGTCGCCGCCAGCGCGGCCCGCAGCGCGAACATGCCGGGGCCGCCGCGCTGCAGCGACTCGTGGAGGATGTCCGGGGTGTTGACGAACAGGTTCGGCCGGCCCTCGTTCCAGTGTTCGCGCAGGTCGATGGCGAAGTCGATCAGCTCCTGCTTGCCGGTGCGCCAGGTGAAGTAGGTGTAGCTCTGGGTGAAGCCGAGCCGGGCCAGGCCCCACAGCCGCGCCGGGCGGGTGAACGCCTCGGCCAGGAACAGCACGTCCGGGTGGGCGTCCTTGACCGACTGGATCAGCCAGGCCCAGAAGTCCGGCGGCTTGGTGTGCGGGTTGTCGACCCGGAAGATCTTCACCCCGTGGTCGATCCAGACGGTGATGACCCGCAGCATCTCCTCGTAGACGGCCTTGGGGTCGTTGTCGAAGTTGATCGGGTAGATGTCCTGGTACTTCTTCGGCGGGTTCTCCGCGTACGCGATCGAGCCGTCCGGGCGGGTCGTGAAGAACTCGGGGTGCTTGAGCACCCACGGGTGGTCGGGCGCGGCCTGCAGCGCGAAGTCGAGCGCCACCTCCATGCCGAGTTCTTCCGCGCGGGCCACGAAGGCGTCGAAGTCGTCGAAGGTGCCGAGGTCGGGGTGGATGGCGTCGTGGCCGCCCTCGTCGGCACCGATCGCCCACGGCGAACCGACGTCTTCCGGCTTGGCGTCGAGGGTGTTGTTGGGTCCCTTGCGGTTGACTCGCCCGATCGGGTGAACCGGCGGGAGGTAGACGACGTCGAAGCCCATTTTCGCGACGCGGTCGAGCGCGGTCGCGGCGGTGGCGAAGGTGCCGTGCACCGGCTTGCCCTCGGCGTCGAGGCCGCCGGTCGAGCGGGGGAACAGCTCGTACCACGAGCCGTACGCGGCGCGGCGGCGGTCCACCCACACCTTGTGCGGCTTGCCCTTGGTGATCAGCTCCCGCACCGGGAACTCGTGCATGACCTGGCGGACCTCGGGCGAGAGCGCGGGACCGACGCGTTCGGCGAGACTGCGCTCCTCGTCGCGCAGGGCCTTCACCGCGCCGATCAGCAGCGCCTTCTCCCCCCGGCGGTCCGGGCGGCGGGAGACGCGCTCGATCAGCCGGGCGCCGTTCTCGATGTCGTTGGCCAGGTCCTCGGGCCCCTGCCCGGCGGCGACCTTCACCTCGACGTTGTGCTCCCACGTCGACCACGGGTCGCCCCACGCGTCGATCCGGAACGTCCAGAGACCGGTGGTGTCCGGGGCGATCACCGCGGCGAAGGAGTCCGGGTGGTCGGGACCGCGCGGCACCATCCGCGTCTGGCGCGTGAGCCGGTCGTCCGGGCCGCGCCACGCGACCGTGGCCGCGACCGCGTCATGGCCCTCGCGCCAGACGGTCGCGAAGACCGGGATGTGTTCCCCCACAACGGCTTTGGCCGGATACCGGCCACAGCTCACGCTGGGGGAGACGTCGTCGATGCCGAGCCGGCCGGTCATGGGCAACGCCCTTCGATATGTCGGTTGGACGCAGACGGCGACAGTCTGCCTGACTCGATCAAGCGTCCACACGGCAGGGTTCTCTATCCCTGTACCCAAACTGGATCAGGTGAAACGCTTCCCGCGCAACGAGTTCCGCGCGCGTGTCCGGCAGGTTACGACCGGGCACCGGCCCCGCCTCCGGTCCCGCCGCGACGACACGCGAGCCCGAACGGCCGAAACCCGTACCCCAAGGGACGACTCGCGCGTGCTTGAAGGGTCGACACGCGTGATCGGGGAGTCAACTCACGTGATTGGAGGGTCGACACGAGCCAGCCGCCGTGTCGACCCTCCAATCACGCGTGTCGACCTTCTGCTCACGCGAGCCGGCCCCTCAAGCACGCGGGGTGCGGGTCAGTAGGGCTCGGGGTGGGGTTCGGCGGCCAGGCGGGGGGCGCGGAGCAGGAGGAGGGAGCGGGACTGGAGCGTCAGCCGGCTCTTGGCTTCGAGGGGGCCCGGGTTCGCCGGGCTGCCGTCCGCGGTGCTCGTGTCGAGGGTCGGTTTGAACGTCTCGCCGTACTCGCGCCCGGGCAGGACGACCTCGCCCGGCGCGTCGCCCGCGTGCAGCCACAGCAGCCACGAGTGGTCGGGCACCAGCGCGCCCTCGCGGTTGCGGGCCTGGCTGTTCGAGCCGTCGATCCACATGCCGAGCGTGTGGCGGTCCTCGAACCAGTCGCTTTCGCCGAACTCCTCGCCGTCCGGGCGGAACCAGACCAGGTCCGGCTTGCCGGTCGGCGTCGTCCGGCCTTCGAAGAACTCCGGCTGCCGCAGCGCCGGGCTGTTCGCGCGCAGCCGCACGACCCGGCGGGCGAACGCGAGCATGGCCTCGGCCTCGGGGTCGTCCGGTGTCCAGTCGAACCACGACGTCTCGTCGTCGAGGCAGTACGCGTTGTTGTTGCCGTGCTGGGTCCGCCAGAACTCGTCGCCCATGGTGAGCATCGGGGTGCCGGTGGACAGCAGCAGCGTGGCGAACATGTTGCGCGCCTGCCGGGTCCGCAGGTCCCGGATCGCCGGGTCCGCCGTGCCGCCCTCGGCGCCGAGGTTCCAGGAGCGGTTGTCGTTGGTGCCGTCGCGGTTGTCCTCGCCGTTGGCCTCGTTGTGCTTTTCGTTGTAGGACACCAGGTCCCGCAACGTGAAGCCGTCGTGCGCGGTGACGAAGTTGATCGACTGCCACGGCCGCCGGAGGTTGTGGTCGTACAGGTCCGACGAACCGGACAGCCGGTAGGCGAGGTCGCGGACGCCGGTCGCGCCGCGCCAGAAGTCACGCACGGTGTCGCGGTAGCGGCCGTTCCACTCCGCCCACTGGGCGCCGAAGCCGCCGACGCGGTAGCCCTCTCCGGTCGCGTCCCACGGCTCGGCGATCAGCTTGCAGCGCGAGAGCACCGGGTCGGTGGTGATCGCGGTGAGCAGCGTCGACGCCGGGTCGAACGCGCCGCCCCGCGGCCGCCCGAGCGTGCTGGCGAGGTCGAACCGGAAGCCGTCGACGCCCATCTCCTGCGTCCAGTACCGCAGCGAGTCGGTGACCAGCCGGACCACGGTCGGCGAGCCGGCCTCCAAGGTATTGCCACAGCCGGTGATGTCGGCCATGTGGCCGCGGTCGGTGTGCAGGTAGTACACCGGCGCGTTCAGCCCGCGGAAGCTCAGCGTCGGCCCGTCCGGGCCGCCCTCGCAGGTGTGGTTGAACACGACGTCGAGGATCACTTCGATGCCGGCCGCGTGCAGCGCGGCCACCATCAGCCGGAACTCCTCGGCCTCGTGGCCCGGTTCGCTGGCGTAGGCGGCGTGCGGGGCGAAGAAGCCGAGCGGCGAGTAACCCCAGTAGTTGTGCCGCCCGGCGCGGACCAGCGACGGCTCGTCGAGGAACGAGTGCACCGGCAGCAGCTCCACCGACGTGACGCCGAGGCGGGTCAGGTACTCGATCGCGACCGGGTGGGCCAGGCCGAGGTAGGTGCCGCGCAGCGCCTCCGGGATGAACGGGTGCTGCTGCGTGAACCCCTTGACGTGCAGCTCGTAGACCACCGCCTCCTCGAACGGGACCTCCGGCTTCGTCCCGGTGTCCGGGCCGCCCGGCGAGGTGACCACCGACAGCGGCACGCTGCCCAGCGAATCCACAGTGGACATCGGCCCGCGCTCCGGGTCGCCGGTGAAGCCCTGGGCGGCGCGCAGGTCGGTGAGCCCGCCGGTGATCTGCCGGGCGTACGGGTCGAGCAGCAGCTTGTGCGGGTTGCACCGCAGGCCGCGGGCCGGGTCGTACGGGCCGTGGACCCGGTAGCCGTAGCGCTGCCCCGGCGTCACCCCGGGCACCAGGCCGTGCCAGACGCCGAAGGTGCGCTCGGTCAGCGCGATCCGGCGTTCCGACCCGTCGGCGTCGATCAGGCACAGCTCGACGGCGTCCGCGACGGCGGACGTGATCGCGAACCGCACCCCGCCGGCCTCGGGGTGGGCTCCGAGCGGAAAGGGGCGACCGGCGAGGACGTGGTCGGCGGAGGGTCGTGTGGCCATTCCTGAATCGTCCCAGATAAGCAGTGGTCCGTGCGCGCCATGACAGAGGAGTTACCGGGAGGCAACCGCCGTCAGGGTGTCGTTCCGGCGATCACGAAGGTGTCCGGGGGCAGGTGGGCGGCCCCACCGTCCACCGTGGCCTCTCCCCAGGTGAGCAGCGACACGGTCGCCCCGAGCGGCAGCGTCACCGGGCCGGGACCGAAGTTGACGGCCAGCCGCAGCCCGCCGCGGTGCAGCACGAGCCAGGACCCGTCCGGCGCGGAGTCGACGCGCAGGTCCGCGACCCACGGGTCGGCCAGCTCGGGCCGCTCCCGGCGCAGCCGGATCAACGCCCGGTACAGCTCCAGCATCTCCCGGTGACCGGGACGCTCCGGCTCGGCCCAGTCCAGCCGCGAGCGTTCGACGGTGGCCGGGTCCATGGGGTCCGGCACGTCCGATTCGCCCCAGCCGTGCCGGGAGAACTCGCGACGGCGGCCCGTGCGGACGGCCTCGGCCAGCTCCGGGTCCGGGAAGGACGCGAAGAACTGCCACGGCGTGCTCGCCGCCCACTCCTCCCCCATGAACACCATCGGCGTGTACGGCGAGCAGAACAGGATCGCCGCGCCGCAGGCCAGCCGGCCCGGGGCGACCGTCGCGGACAGCCGGTCGCCGGTCGCGCGGTTGCCGATCTGGTCGTGGTTCTGCAGGTACCCGAGGAAGCGGTGGCCGGGCACGGTCCGCGTGTCGACCGGGCGGCCGTGGGTCCGCTCCCGGAAGGACGACCACGTGCCCGCGTGGAAGAACACCTCGCGCAGCACCCGCTCGAGCGCGTCCGGCGCGGCGAAGTCCGTGTAGTACCCCGTCGTCTCGCCGGTCAGCTTGACGTGCAGGACGTGGTGCAGGTCGTCCGACCACTGGGCGTGCAGGCCGTAGCCGCCGCGCTCGCGGGGCGTGACCAGCCGCGGGTCGTTGAGGTCGGATTCGGCGATCAGGGTCAGCGGCCGGTTCAGCGCCGCCGACAGCGCGTCGACCTCGGTGGCGAGCTGTTCGAGCAGGTGGACGGCCCGCCGGTCGAGCAACGCGTGCACGGCGTCCAGGCGCAGCGCGTCGATGTGGAAGTCGCGCAGCCAGCTCAGCGCGTTGTCGATCACGTACCGGCGGACCTCGTCGGAGCCGGGGCCGTCGAGGTTGAGGCCGGGGCCCCAGTCGTTCTGCCCGGCGAAGTACGGCCCGAACTTGTCGAGGTAGGCGCCGGACGGCCCGAGGTGGTTGTAGACGACGTCGAGCACGACGGCCAGGCCGCGCGCGTGGGCCGCGTCGACGAACCGCTTGAGCCCGTCCGGGCCCCCGTAGGGCTCGTGGACCGCGCCCCAGAGGACGCCGTCGTAGCCCCAGCCGGCGGTGCCGTCGAAGGCGTTGACCGGCAGCAGCTCGACGTGCGTGATGCCGAGGTCGACGAGGTGGTCGAGCCGCTCGATGGCCGCGTCGAAGGTGCCGCCCCCGGTGAAGGTGCCGACGTGCAGTTCGTAGAGGACGGCGCCGGGCAGCTGGCGCCCGGTCCAGGCGTCGTCGGTCCAGGCGAACTCGCCGTGGTCGTAGACGCGCGACTCCGCGTGGACGCCGTGCGGCTGCCACCGCGACCGGGGGTCGGGCAGCGGCTTTTCGTCGTCGAGCAGGAAGGCGTAGTTGATGCCTTCGGCCTCGGCGTGCCACCAGCCGTCGTCGCCCGCGGTCATCTCGTGCACGCCGGCGTCGACGCTCACCCGGACCCGGCGGGCCGAAGGGGCCCACACGCTGAACTTCATGCCTCTCCTCGCACCAGCAACGCGACGGGGTACCGCTCGAACAGGGTGGCCAGGTCGCCGGTGACCTCCCGGCCGGTCAGGACGTCGGTCCAGACGCCGGCGGGCAGCGGGAGGACCGTGTCGCGCCAGCCGCCGTCGGCCTCGAGGCCGACGGGCAGCCGGGTCACCGCCACGGCGAGGTCGGGGCTGCGCGTGTAGGCCAGGCAGTGGGCCGCCGCGGCGCCTTCGGCCCGCAGCGGCCGGTAGCCGCGGAACAGCGCCGGGTGCTCGCGGCGCAGCCGCAGTGCCTTGTGGACGACCAGGAGCTTCGCCGCGCCGGAAGCGTCGATCTCCGGCAGCTCGCCGTCGGCGATCCGGGCCAGCAGTTCGCGGCGCGCGGGGTAGTCGACCGGACGGCGGTTGTCCGGGTCGACCAGCGAGAAGTCCCACAGCTCGGTGCCCTGGTAGACGTCCGGGACGCCGGGCGCGGTCAGCTGGACGAGCTTCTGGCCGAGCGAGTTCGCGTAACCCGGCCCCTCGATGCGCTTCACGAACGCCTCGACGTCCGCCGCGAGCTCCGCGTCGTTCACGACGTCTTCGGGCCACGCGGCGACATCGGCCTCGAAGGCCTCGTCGTGGTCGGTCCAGCTGGTCCGGAGCTTGGCTTCCTTGGCCGCCTTGTCGAGGTAGTCCCGCAGCCGGGCCGGCTCGATCGGCCAGGTCGACACCAGCGTCTGCCAGGCGAGCAGGTTGAGCGAAGGCTCGTCGATCCCGCGCCGGGCGGTCCACCGCCGGACGGCCTGGGCGAACTCGCCGGGGACTTCGGCCAGCACCGCCATCCGGGCGCGGGTGTCCTCGGAGCGCTTCGTGTCGTGCGTGGTCAGCGTCGTCATCGCCGCCGGGTAGCCGGCCTCGCGCTCGGCGGCCAGCCGGTGGAACTCCTCGACGCCGAGGCCGAACCGGTCCGGGTTGCCGCCGACCTCGTTGAGCGCGGCGAAGCGCGTGTAGCGGTAGAAGGTCGTGTCCTCGGTGCCCTTCGCCACGACCATGCCGGACGTCTGCTGGAGCCGGGTGGCCAGCTCACTGCCGGGGTTCTTGCGCACGACGGCGTCGAGCATCGTCAGCGGCTCGGCGAGGTCGGGCCGGGCGCGGCGGGCGCCGTCGATCGCGGCCGCCCAGTGCGCCGCTCCCTCCGGGAGGTAGGAGCGGTAGACGGGGAAGGCGATCATGGTCTCGGCGACCGCCTGCCGCGCCGCTTCGGGATCGACCTGGGGCAGCAGCGCCGCGATCCGCCGGACCTCGGCGACCAGGATGCGGTCGGTGACCAGGCGCCGGGCCTCGGCCTCGACGCGGTGGTAGCCGGTCTTCACGCCCAGCTCGTTCGCCAGCACGGTGAAGTCGGGCTCGCCCGCCGGGTCGATGAAGACGCCGGCGATCTCGCGCAGCGCGTCGTAGCCGGTGGTGCCGTCGACCGGCCAGCTCTGCGGCAGCGGCTCGCCCGGGTGCAGGATCTTCTCGGCCACGATCCACGCGTCCGGCGCGTTCTCCCGCAGCCGCCGGAAGTAGCCGCCCGGGTCGGCGAGGCCGTCCGGGTGGTCGACGCGCAGGCCGGTGACGTCGCCGTCGGCGACCCAGCGCAGCACCTCGCCGTGCGTCTCGGCGAACACCTTCGGGTCTTCGACGCGGACCGCGGCCAACGTCGTGATGTCGAAGAACCGGCGGTAGTTCAGCTCGGCGTTGCCGCGGCGCCAGCCGATCAGGCGGTAGTGCTGGCGCTCGTGGATCTCCTGCGGCGTCCCGGTGTCCGTGCCGGGGGCGATCGGGAACCGGTGGTCGTAGTAGACCAGCTCGTCGCCCTCGACCGAGAGTTCCCCGATCGCGTCGTCGTCGCCGAGGACCGGCAGCAGGAGCGGGCCGCGGTCCCAGTCGATGTCGAAGAAGGACGCGTACTCGGAGCCGCGGCCGTGCTTCAGCACGTCCCACCACCAGCGGTTCGCCTTCGGCACCTCGACCGACATGTGGTTCGGCACGATGTCGACCACCAGGCCCAGTCCCAGCTCCTTCAGCAGCGCGGCGAGCTCCTGGCGCGCCCCCTCGCCGCCGAGCGCCGGCCGCGCGCGCGTCGGGTCGACGACGTCGTAGCCGTGCGTCGAGCCCGGCGCCGCGTCCAGCACCGGCGACGCGTACAGCGCGCCGATGCCGAGGTCGCGCAGGTAGCCGGCGATGCCGGCCGCGTCGGCGAAGGTGAACTCCGGGCGCAGCTGCACCCGGTAGGTCGACTCCGGCACCGTCATTCGGCTTCCGTCTCCGTCCGTTGCAGCACGATCAGGGACCGGGCGGGGAGGGTGAGCCGGCCGCCGCCTTCGATCGGCTTCGCGTCGGCGGGCTCCACCTCCCCGGTCGCGGTGTCGACCACGACGGTCCAGCTCTCCCCGTAGCCGTTGCCCGGGAGCGTGGCGTCGATGTCCTCGTAGTGGGCGTTGAAGGCGAGCAGGAACGAGTCGTCCTCGACCTTCATCCCGCGCTGGTCGAGGTCCGGGATGGCCTGGCCGTTGAGGAAGACGACGACCGCCTTGCCGAAGCCGTCGTCCCAGTTCTGCTCGGTCATCTCCTCGCCGGCCGGGGTGAACCAGGCGATGTCGCCGAGCTTGTCGCCCTTGCCGACCGGACCGCCCTGGAAGAAGCGGCGGCGGCGGAAGACCGGGTGCCGGTGCCGGAGCGCGCCCAGCCCGCCGGTGAACTTCACCAGGTCCGCGTTCTCCTTGGCCAGTTCCCAGTCCATCCAGGACAGCTCGGAGTCCTGGCAGTAGACGTTGTTGTTGCCCTGCTGGGTGCGGCCGAATTCGTCGCCGTGCAGGATCATCGGGATGCCCTGCGACAGCATCAGCGTGGCCAGCATGTTCCGCTGCTGACGGGCGCGCAGGTCGAGGACCTCGGGGTCGTCGGTCTCGCCCTCGACGCCGCAGTTCCACGACCGGTTGTCGTCGGCGCCGTCGCGGCCGTCCTCGCCGTTGGCCTCGTTGTGCTTTTCGTTGTAGGACACCAGGTCCCGCAGCGTGAAGCCGTCGTGCGCGGTGACGAAGTTGATCGACGCGAACGGGCGGCGGCCGTCGTCCTGGTAGAGGTCCGACGAGCCGGTGATCCGGGAGGCGAACTCGCCCAGCGTGGAGGGCTCGCCGCGCCAGAAGTCGCGGACGGTGTCGCGGAACTGCCCGTTCCACTCCGTCCACAGGGGCGGGAAGTTGCCGACCTGGTAGCCACCGGGGCCGACGTCCCACGGTTCGGCGATCAGCTTCACCTGGCTGACGATCGGGTCCTGCTGCACCAGGTCGAAGAACGTCGACAGCCGGTCGACGTCGTAGAACTCGCGCGCCAGCGCCGAGGCGAGGTCGAACCGGAAGCCGTCGACGTGCATCTCCGTCACCCAGTACCGCAGCGAGTCCATGATCAGCTGCAGGGTGTGCGGGTTGCGCACGTTCAGCGAGTTCCCGGTGCCGGTGTAGTCCATGTAGTACTCGGGCTCCCCCTCGACCAGCCGGTAGTAGGCCTCGTTGTCGATGCCGCGCATCGACAGGGTCGGCCCGAGGTGGTTGCCCTCGGCGGTGTGGTTGTAAACCACGTCGAGGATCACTTCGATGCCCGCTTCGTGGAAGGCCTTGACCATGCCCTTGAACTCCTGGACCTGGCCGCCCTCGCCGGGCATCGCCGAGTAGGAGTCGTGCGGCGCGAAGTACCCGATCGTGTTGTAGCCCCAGTAGTTCGTCAGGCCCTTCCCGTCGAGGCCGTGGTCGGTGACGAACTGGTGCACCGGCAGCAGTTCGACGGCGGTCACGCCGAGTTTCTGCAGGTGCTCGACGACGGCGGGGTGCGCGAGGCCGGCGTACGTGCCCCGCAGCGCTTCGGGCACGAACGGGTGATGCACGGTCATGCCCTTGACGTGGGCCTCGTAGATGACCGTCTCGTTGTACGGCCGCTTCGGCTGCCGGTCGTTGCCCCAGTCGAAGAACGGGTTCGCCACCAGCGAATACGGCACGCGGCCGGCGCTGTCGTCGTCGTTGCGCTCGTCCGGGTTGTCGAACTGGTAGCCGAACAGCGACTCGTCCCACTTCACGCCGTGCGAGACGGCTTTCGCGTACGGGTCGATGAGCAGCTTGTTCGGGTTGCAGCGCAGCCCGCGTTTCGGGTCGTACGGGCCGTGCACGCGGAACCCGTAGCGCTGCCCGGGGCCGACGTTGAGCAGGTAGCCGTGGTGGACGAAGCCGTCCACCTCTTCGAGCGCGTACCGCGTCTCCTTGCCCTCGGCGTCGAACAGGCACAGTTCGACGCGCTCGGCCACCTCGGAGAACAGGGCGAAGTTCGTCCCGACTCCGTCGTAGGTGGCGCCGAGCGGGTAGGGCGTTCCGGGCCAGGGCCGCACTGGGTTTCTCCTCGAGCTTGGGTCGTGCCGGTGGCGTCCGCGTATCACCGGGGGTCGCGCGCGCCGGTGTGGTCGTTACCGGGGCAGCGGACGGGCCGCCGCCAGCGGTGCGACCGCAGCGCGGACCCCCTGCGCGGTGAAGAAGCCGTCCACGCTGACGGGCAGGCGAATCCGCCAGTTAGGGTACTGGTCGACGGTTCCGGGCAGATTCGGCTGCCGCACCTGGCCCGCCACGTCGGCCGGCGAGGTCAGCACGAGCCGCGACGCGGCCTTCGCGAGCAGGGTGTGCAGCGCGACGACCGGGTCGTCGTCCGGAATCCCTTCCCGCGCAACGAGTTCCAGCAGCGCTCGGCGCTCCGCGGCGGCCGCCTCTTCCTCGGCTTCGACCCCGCGGTCCAGCAGGCCGAGCTCGGCCCGGACCCGGACGTGCTCGCCCTTCAGCCAGCCCGGGACCGTCGGCAGGTCGTGGGTGGAGATGCTGGCCATGGCGTCCGGGTCCCAGCTGTCCGGCCGCGTGAACGGCTGGCCGGGCGCGTCCCAGTCGCGCTCGAACCACAGCACGGCCGAGCTGAGCATCCCCCGTTCGTGCATGGTTTCGGTGACGACCTCCTCGACCGTCCCGAGGTCCTCCCCCACGACGACGGCGCCGGCGCGGTGCGCTTCGAGCGCGAGCACGCCGACCATCGCTTCGGCGTCGTAGTGGACGTACGTGCCGCGGTGCGCGGGCTCGCCCGGCGGGATCCACCAGAGCCGCCACAGGCCGGCGATGTGGTCGACGCGGATGCCGTCGGCGAAGCGGAGGACGCCCCGGATGACGTCCCGGAACGGCGCGTACCCGGCCTCGGCGAGCTTGTCCGGCCGCCACGGCGGCAGGTTCCAGTCCTGTCCCTGCTGGTTGAAGGCGTCGGGCGGAGCGCCGACCCGCACGTCGGCGGCGAAGACGTCCCGGACGGCCCACGTGTCGGCCCCACCGGGGTGCACGCCGACCGGCAGGTCGTGCACGATCCCGACGGTCATCCCGGCCTCGCGGGCGGCCGTGCGCGCTGCTTCCAGCTGGACCCGGCAGAGGTGCTGAAGCCACGCGTGGAAGGCGACGCGGTCTTCGAGCTCTTCGCGCGCCTTCGCGGTGGCCGGTCCGGCCGGGTCGTGCAGGTCCTCCGGCCAGTCCCGCCAGTCGGCGCCGTGCTGCTCGGCGAGGGCGCAGAAGAGGGCGAAGTCGAGCAGGTCGCGGTCCTCGGGCACCGCTTCGACGCGGTGCGGCCAGAGCAGCTCGAGCGCGGCCCGCTTGGCGGTCCAGACGGCGTCGTAGTCGATCAGTTCGCCTTCGCGGTCCGGCGCCAGGGACTCGACGGCCGCCCGGGTCGCCGCATCGGCCTGTTCGAACGTCTCGGTGGCGGTGACGCGCAGGTAGACCGGGTTGGCGAACCGCCGGCTGGCGGGCGAATACGGCGACCGTTCGATCGGATGAGCGGGGCTGATCGCCTGCACCGGGTTCACCAGCAGCACGCCGGCGTCCAGCTCGGAGGCCGACCGGGCGGCGAAGGTGGCGAGGTCGGCGTAGTCGCCGATGCCCCAGGACCCGGCCGAGTGCAGGGCGTAGAGCTGCAGCATCCACCCCCAGGCGGGCCGGACTCGCGGCAGCTTCGCCGGCACCACGGCCAGCACGACGTCCTGGTCGGCGGTGACGACCCGGTGCCACCCGAGCGGCAGGTCCGCGGGCAGCCGGCCCTCCGCCCGCCGCCGCGTCCCGTCTTCGAGGACGACCTCGGCATCGACACCCAGTGCCTTGCCGGTGCCCTCCCGCACGACGATGGTCGGCGGCAGCGCGGCCGGCGCTTCCCGCACGGCGCTCAGAGCGGCGGCGATGGCCTGGTCACCGGTCGCGTCGACACCGAACTGTCCGAGGACGGCGACGACGACGTCGTCGTCCACGTCGACCCAGACCCGATCGGCGTTCTGGTACCGGGTGGCGACCCCGTGGAGGTCGGCGAGCTCGTGCAGGGCGCTGCGGGCGGGGATCTCTTCGGGCACGGGACCAGCATTCCGGTGCCCGGCCGTTCCCGCCATCTGCGCGAGCTACGTCACCCCGGCGCTTCCGGGTTCCGGCCGGCACCGCCACCCCCGCCGAGCCCGATCACGGCCGCACCTCCTCGCGCTTCCCGAACAGCTCCTCCCAGACCGGCCCGGCGAACAGCCAGATCGCCGAGACGGTGCCCAGCCGCGGGAACCAGCCCCAGAGCGGCGCCACCCGCGCCGGCTCGCCGATCGCGAAGATCGCCACCAGCAGGGCCACCGCGGCGAGCCCGCAGGCCAGCAGGCACTTGCCCCACTCGCGCCACTCGTGACGCGCCCGTTCCCGCCCCTGCCGCTTCGGCGGTGGCGGCGGCCCGTGGGCGAACCGGTGGGCGAACCGCTCATCGGCCCACCGGACCATGCTCGGCCCGAACACGACGCTGAAGCCGAGGTAGACCGCCGCGAGCCCGTGCGTGAACCCCGGCTTGCCCCCGGCGGACAGGTCGAGCACGGTCGCCACCAGCACCACGACGTCGACCAGCGGCACCGCGGCCAGCAGCACCGCCGACACGCGCCGCGCGCGCAGCACGTAGCGCACCGCCAGCCCGGCCACGATGAACACCCAGAACCCGATCTCGCCCGCCGCGATGACGGCGGCCATCGGGTTCTCCGCCAAGAACTTCCCGATCTCTTCCACGCCGCCACGCTCCCGCGCCCGTGCCGACGGCCGCGTCGGCGGACGGGGGGACCGGGCGTCATCACTTCGTAGGACGCGGGCCCGGCGCGCGGTGTGCTGGGATGACCGGGTGCCCCTCCCCCGCCTGCGCTCGCTCCCGGTGTGGCAGCAGGACGGCCTGATCGCGCTGGCCACCTGGCTGATCGGGTTCCTCGTCTACGCGACCGGCCTCCACCGGCTCGTCACGGCGTACGACCACGCCCCGCTGGGGGTGCGGCTGCTGGAGCTGTCCGCGTTGTGCGGGCTCGAGCTGCTCCGCCGGCGGGTGCCCCTCGCGCTGGTCCTGGCCACGGTGGTGCTCGCGGTGGACGTCCGGCTCGGCCCGTCGCTGCCGGTGATGATCGTCTACACCGACTTCCTGTACGCGGCGACGCTCTACGGCTCCCGCCGCACGAGCCGGGTGATGATCGGCCTCGCCGCGGTCGCGGTGGTGGGCGTGCTCGCCGCGATGCTGGTGATCGCGAAGGAGTGGCGGACGGCGGTGCTGGCCGCGGTCGGCGTGCTGCCGTTCGTCATCACGCCGGTGTGGTGGGCGGCGAACGTCCGCCAGCAGCGCGACATCGCCGAAACCGAGCGCGCCAACGCCGGGCAGCTGGCGAAGATCGCGGAACTGGACCGGCGGGCGGCGGTCGCCGCCGAACGCGGGCGGATGGCCCGCGACCTGCACGACGTGATCGCCGGGCACCTCTCGGCCATCGCCATCCAGTCGGAGGCGGCGCTGTCGCTGCCCGATCCGAAACTGGCGAAGGCGGTGCTGGAATCGGTGCGGGAGAACAGTGTCAGCGCCCTGGAGGAGATGCGCGCGATGATCGGGCTGCTCAAGGCCGACGGCGGGGCCGCGGAGACGACCGCGCCCGCCCGGCTGGCGGACCTGGCCAAGCTGGTGGAGTCGGCCAGGGCCAGCGGGCTGGAGGTGCACGTCGAGTCCACTGTGGACTCACGGGTGCCGCTGCCGGCGGCGGTCGACCTGACGGCGTACCGGATCGCACAGGAGGCCCTGACCAACGCCGCGAAGCACGCCCCGGGTGGGCGCGTGGACGTCGCCGTCCACTGCCTCGACGGCGTCCTCGCGGTGGAGGTCCGCAACGACGTCCGCACACCGCTCCCCGCGGCCGGCAGCGGAACGGGCCTGCTGAACATGCGCGAACGCGCCGACGCGGTGGGCGGCGACCTCACCGCGGGCCCGGCGGACGGCGGCTGGCTGGTCCGCGCGGAACTGCCGACGGGCGGGGCGCTGTGACAACCGGAGCCTCACCCCAGGCCGATGGCTTCGCCACCCGGGACCCCCGAAGGCCCCCTGTGACAACCGGGACTCCGCCCCGAGCCAGGGGCTTCGCCACCCGGACCCCCGGAGGCCCGAGATGACCGTCCGCGTCCTGGTCGCCGACGACCACAGCGCCATCCGCTTCGGCCTGACCACCATCCTCGGCCACGCCGAGGGCATCGAGGTCGTCGGCGAGGCCGCTGACGGCGCCGCCGCCGTCCGGCAAGCGCGGGCGCTGCGGCCGGACGTCACCCTGATGGACATCCGGATGCCGGGCACCGACGGCACCGCCGCCACCCGGGAGCTGGTGTCCGCGGGGCTCACGCAGGTGCTCGTGCTGACCACGTTCGACCTCGACGAGTACGTGCACGGCGCGCTGCGGGCCGGGGCGGCCGGCTTCCTGCTCAAGTCGGTCGAAGCGCCCCGGCTGATCGAAGCCGTGAAGCTGGTCGCGGCCGGCGACGGCGTGCTCGCCCCGCAGGTCACGCGGCGGCTGATCACCGCGTTCGCCGCGTCGGCCCGGGACCGGGCACCCCTCCCGCGCGGCCTCGGCGACCTCACCGACCGCGAGCGTGAGGTGCTCGCCTGCCTGGGTGAGGGCCTGTCCAACGCCCGGATCGGTGCCCGGCTGTACATCGGCGAGGCGACGGTGAAGACGCACGTCTCGCGCGTGCTGGCCAAGCTCGGCCTGCGCTCGCGCGTGCAGGCCGCGATCCTCGCCCAGGAGAACGGCCTGACCACGGCCGATCTGCGGAAAGACCCGTGACCTTCTAACTTCTCCTCATGGGTGAGCGGCGAACGCTGAACGTGGACGAGGTCCTGGCCCGCCAGGACTCCGGGGAGCTCAAACGGCGGCTGCGCGGGCGCGACCTGATCGGGTTCGGCGTGGGGATCATCATCGGCACCGGCATCTTCACCTTGGCGGGTGTCGAGGCGAAGACCCACGCGGGACCGGCCGTGACGCTGTCGTTCGTGCTCGGCGCGGTCGTCGCGGGGCTCGCGGCGCTGTGCTACGCCGAGCTCGCCTCCAGCGTCCCGACGGCGGGAAGCGCCTACACCTACGCCTTCGCCACCCTCGGCGAGGTGTTCGCGTGGATCATCGGCTGGGACCTGCTGCTGGAGTTCGCGCTCGGCGCCGCCGTGGTGTCGCGGGGCTGGTCGGGGTACCTGGCGAACCTGCTCGGCCTGTCACCGGAGTGGTTCGGCGAAGACGCGAAGGTCAACATCGGCGCGGTGCTGATCATCGCCGTGCTGACCGTCGTCGCCGTGCTGGGCATCAAGGAGTCGGCCTGGCTGACCAACCTGCTGGTGTGCGTCAAGGTCGCGGTGTGCGTGCTGGTGCTCGCGGTCGGCTTGTTCTTCGTCAAGGGCGCGAACCTGACGCCGTTCATCCCGCCGGCGAAGGCACCCGAGGCCGGCACGACGGTGCTGGAACAACCGGTGGTCCAGGCGGCGCTGGGGCTGGAGCAGTCGGTCTACGGCCTCGCCGGGATGATCACCGCGGCCGCCGTGGTCTTCTTCGCCTACACCGGTTTCGAGGCGCTCGCGAACCTCGGCGAGGAGACGCTGAACCCGCGCAAGGACCTGCGCGTCGGCATCCTCGGGGCGCTGGGCGTCTGCGCGCTCCTCTACATCGGCGTCTCGATCGTGCTGACCGGCATGATCCCGTTCACCGACATCGACACGGGCGCGCCGCTGGCCGACGCGTTCGACCGGGTCGGCCAGCACTGGGTGGGCGCGCTGATCTCGCTCGGCGCGGTGACCGGGCTGACGTCGGTGATGATGGTCGAGCTGGTCACGATCGGGCGGATCGGGTTCGCCATGGGCCGCGACGGCCTGTTGCCGACGGCGCTCGGCACCGCGCACCCGCGCTGGGGCACCCCGCACCGGATGACCATCGGCGGCGCCGGCCTGATCGCCGTGCTGGCCGCGTTCATCCCGATTTCGGAGCTGGCCGACATGGTCAGCATCGGCGCGCTGTCGGCGATGATCATCGTGGCCGTGGCGGTCCCGGTGCTGCGCCGCCGCCGTCCCGACCTCGACCGGCCGTTCAAGGTGCCGTTCTCCCCGGCGATCCCGGTCGTGGCCGCGCTGGCGTGCCTGTACCTGATGCTCAACTTGAACGTGCTGACGTGGCTCCGGTTCGCCGCGTGGCTGGTGATCGGCCTGGTGATCTACTTCGCCTACGGCCGCCGCCACTCCCGCTTCGCGGTGGGGACGCCGGTCAGTCCCAAAAGGACGGAGTGAGCCCGGCGGTGCGCGCCGCCGCGCGGACCACGCCGGCTTGGTCGGCGTCGACGACCACGAGCACGCCGAGGCCGGCCAGCGCCGCCGTCACCCATTCGACCGGCTGGTCGTGGCGGCCGACGTCGCCGAGGGACGGATAAGTGTCCACAACGGACAGCAACGTGCCCTCGGCGCCGATCCGGATGCCCGCCAGGAGCACGAAATGGCCGCCGGGCGGGCGCCAGCGGGACGTCCACAATGGCGGGACGCCGGTGTCGAGGTAGTCGAGCAGCGCGCGTTCCGGGGTGTCGTGGGCGCCGAGCTCGGCGCCGTCGATCCGGGCGAGCACCGCCACGCGCGGGACGTCCCACAGCCCGACGAGCAGGTCGAACAGGGCTTCGGTGGTCCACTCCCCCGTCACCGGCACGGCCGTGAGGGCACCCCGCGAGAGCGACCCGACGGCCGCGGCCAGCCCGGAAACCCGCGTGCCGGCCGCGGCCGGGTCGTCGACGACCGGCAGCGGCAGCCGGAAGTCGTGGCGGCCCGGCTCGCCCGGCGGGCGCACGGCCGGACCCCGGACCGTGCCCGCGGCCGCCGCGACGGCGTCCTGATCGGCCACGTCGAGCCCGGCCGCCCGCAGCGCGGCGAGCCCGCAGAACGCCGCGGCCAGTCCGTCCTTCTGGGGCAGTTCCGCCTGGGCCACCGCGGCCAGCCGGGCGCCGCCCGGCAGCCACCGCACCCCGGACAGGTCGAGCTGCCCGCCGTCGATCCCCGAAGACATCGGTCCTCTCAGAACCTCGTTCAGCCGTCGGCCGGCGCGAGTGTCACCACAGGCGGGCGGCCGGCGGGTCCGTAGCGCCGTCCTGGCCAGAATAAGGTTCTCAGTAGCGCCAAAGGTGGGCGGCGACGATCTCGTCGGCCGTGCGTTCGGCCGCCCACGCCGCGTCGGAGGCCCGGACGGCGCGGAAGGCGCCCAGCAGCTCGGCACCGAGCACGCCGGCGATCCGCGGCGACGCCACGAGCGCGGCGTCCTGTTCGGCGGGGTTCGCCGGCAGCCGGCACACCCCGCGGGCCTCCCGGTCTCCGTCCGTCCAGCCGCCCGGGTCTTCGCCGATCGGCTCGGGCAGCGCGGGCGCGTCCTCGATGCCGGCCATCCCCGCGGCGAGCACCACGGCCAGCGCGAGGTACGGGTTGGCCGAGGCGTCGGACGTCTTGAGCTCGACGTTCGCGTGGCCCTCGCCCAGCAGGGCCGAGCCGGGGACGTACCGCAGCGGCGCCTCCCGGTTCTCGACGCCCCAGAACGCGTACGCGCCCGCGAAGTAGCCGGGCCGCAGCCGCAGCGTCGAAGGGACGCTCGGCGCGGTGATCGCGGTCAGGGCCGGCAGGTCGCGCAGCAGCCCGGCGAGGTAGCCGGCGCCGTCCCCGTCCGGGCGCCCGTCACCGTCGAGCAGGTTGCGCCCCTTGCGGCGGACGGAGGTGTGCAGGTGCCACCCGTTGCCGGCGGCGCCGAGACCGATCAGCGGCGCGAAGCTGACGGCGAGACCGTGCACGCGCGCGGCGGCGTGGATGGTCTGCCGGGCGAGCAGCTGGTCATCGGCGGCGGAGACGGGATCGGTGGCGGCCAGCGACAGCTCGAGCTGCGCGACGCCGTACTCGGCGTGCAGCTGGCCGATCCGCAGGCCGTTGGCCGCGAAGTCGTGCAGGAGGGCCCCGACGAAGCCGTCGAGCCCGACGAGGGCGTGCGGGCTGTAGGCGGGCCCGGGGTGCCCGGGGGCGGCCAGGACGTCGGCGCTGCCGGCGGGAGCGACGGCAAACTCCAGCTCGTAGCCGGCCCGGAATTCGAGCCCGCGCTTCTCGGCCTCGGCAACCTGCGCTTCGAGGACGGCACGCTGGCAGTAGGGCCAGGGATCGCCGTCCCGGGTGAGCTGCCGCACGGGCGCCCAGGCGAGCGCGGGCTGCCCGGCGAGCCGCCGCAGCCGCTCGACGACGGGCACGAGCCGGATGTCCCCGGAGGGCGTGCCGAGGTTCTCGTGCCGGTAGGTGATCGAGTCATGGGTGTCGAAGACGGCGAAGAGCGAGGTCGCCCCGACACCGCGAGTGGCGGCATCGGCCAGCCCGCCGACGGGCACGATCCGCGAGCGCGGGATGCCGTTGTTGTCCGCCCAGGCAAGGTGCTG
>NZ_JBHVXZ010000116.1:0-31813 GCF_042881395.1 Amycolatopsis sp. NPDC058278
GCGGCGACCACGGTGGAGCCGAACTGCACGGCGAGCACCGTCGCCGCGCCGAGTGCGAAGCCGGTGAGGAGCCGGCCCCGGCCGGGCTTCCGGCCGGGCGGATCCGGGTGACCGCCGGTCGGCTCGTCACTCCCGGCCGCCCAGCCGATGCCCCGGTGCCATTCGTCGACGAACCAGTCGTCGCCCCGCCAGCCGCCGTCGTGGTTCGCCACGCCGTTACCGCCGGGACGCCCGCCGCGCGGCGACGCCGATCAGCCCGGCCGCCAGCAGCACGAGCAGGCCGAGCCCGGCCAGGCCCGGCACGGAGTAGCTCGTCTCGACGACCCCGCGCGCCTGCGCGACCGGCTGGTCGCCGGCCGGGATCGCGCGCGGGACTTCGTTCGGCTTGTTCGTCAGGCTCAGGGCGAGCGTCTCGCCCGGCTGCACGGTGCCGCACGCCGACGGCGGGTTCTGCGGGTCGTAGGCGTTCGTGTAACCCGGCGGCGGGCTCGCCTCGACGACGCAGATCTCTTGCGGGGTACGGAGGTTCTCGACCGTCACGCTGCCGGTCTTGCCGTCGGTGGTGACGACCGCGGGCTTGCCGTCGGCCCCGGTGAGCGGCTTGCCGTCCTGGCCGAGCGCCGCGGACGTCTTGTCCTTGCCGGTGATCCGCAGGACCGCACCGCCGACGCCGGCGCCGGTGTTCGCGTCCGTCTTGGTCACCTGGACCTTGCCGGGCTTGGCCACGTTGACGACGCCCTGGGCGGTCAGCTCCTTCTCGCCGCCGGTGGAAACCACGCGCTGCACCTTGGTGTCGATCGGCAGCCGGACGTAGGGCCGGTCGGCGGGAGCGGACAGCGAGGCCACCAGCTTCGGCTGGTCGCCGGTCGGCGTCAGCTTCACGGTCACGGTGCCGTCGGCGCCCGTCTTGAGCGTGACTTCCTTCGCGGCGGCCTGCGGGCTCGAATTCCCGGCGGCGGTGTCCGCCTTCCCGTCGCCGAGGGTGGCGTCGGTCGCGGTCAGCTTCACCGGGACGTCCGGGATGCCTTTGCCCTGGGCGTTCTTCACGGTGGTGGTCCACTCGGCCGCTTCGCCGAGGTGCTGGTCGCCCTTGGGCGTGGTCATCGAAGCGGTCCACGGCCCGCGGTTGGTTTCGGCGTCCGTCTCCAGCCGTTTGACGGCGTCGGCCGCGGCGTGCAGGTCATCGTGGTCGCGCATGTACTGGAGGTGCGCCGCCGCGTTGTAGGCGATCTCGTCCTTGGACAGGGTCGACTTGAGGTCGTCCTCGGTGCGCGGCGGCGCGGTCCACGAGTGCAGCAGGTGCGCGAGCGCGGTCGCCTCGTCCGGGTTCTTCGTGTCGCCGTAGCGCAGCAGCAGGTACGAGATGTTCGCGGCTTGGTCGGCAGGCAGCTTCGTGCCCCACTTCGTGAGCAGCTCGTCGCCGGGTTTGTACTGCTCGTCGGTGTCCGGCGCCTTGAGCAGGAAGCTCACGCAGAACACCTGCTGCCCGCCGACGACGTACGACCCCAGCCAGACCGTGCCGAAGCCCTCCTGGCCCCCGACCTCGTGCCCGATGCCCTCTTGGGGCGCGGCCGAAGCGGCGGGCGCTCCGGCCGTCACGGAAAGGGTGCCGAGCAGGGCCGCGGCGACGAGACCGGTGAGCGCGCGAACACCCGCGCGCGGGCGTGTTGACCACCCCATGGTGTCAATGCTCCTTCGTTCGACGCGCGGCAGCGCCCGGCGTCTCTGCAGGTCACACGACTGATCAAGTCCCCGACGCGCATTCGGTGAACGTCCGAGCACGCGAGGTGAGCGTTGCGTCAAGGGGCGAAACTGTGTACCGCTCTTCGGGTGGCTGTCGCCGAACGGTCGTGTCGGCCCCTCGCTTACCGTGTCGTCCGCGGCCGGGGGACGGCCGTCGAGTAAAGTTGTCTTTACTCGGCGGGAACCGCTCGTCCCCGGCGGTCGTTGAACCCGATGCAGCGATGATCCACGAAGCAGCAGATCCAGGAGGATCAGGTGCGTTCCAGTAGCAACCCGGCGTTCCGCAACCTGCCCGGCGGCGGAACCCAGACTTACGGGCAGTACGGCCCCCCGGTGGGCTTCAACCAACCCCAGGGCGGCGTGCCCGGGTACGACCCGGGCCGGGCCACCGCCGGCGAGGGCGACCGCCCGATGACCGTCGACGATGTCGTCATCAAGACGGGCATGTCCCTCGGCGTCGCGCTGCTCGTCGGGGTGATCACGGCAATCTGGGCGCAGGTCCAGATCACGGAGACCGGCCGGATCTCCGGTGCCCTCCTCGGCGCGATGCTCGGTGGCCTCATCGTCGGGCTCGTCATCTCGCTGGTGATCATCTTCCGGCAGAAGCCCAGTGGCGCGCTGACGCTGACGTACTCGGCGGCCGAAGGACTGTTCCTCGGTGCGCTGAGCGGGGTGTTCCAGGCGATCTACCCCGGTATCGCGCTGCAGGCGATCGTCGGCACCGCGGGTGTGTTCATCGGCATGCTGGTGGTCTACAAGACGGGCGCGGTGAAGGTCACCCCCAAACTGACCAAGTGGATCGTCGGTGCCACCGTCGGTGTCGCCATCCTGATGCTGTTCAACCTGATCAGCTCGCTGGCCTTCGGCTTCAACCCGCTGCGCGGCGGCGGCACCATGGCCATCATCTTCAGCCTGGTCTGCATCGGCATCGCGGCTTTCAGCTTCCTGCTCGACTTCGACCAGGCCGACCGGATGATCCGCGAGGGCATGCCGTCGAAGTGGGCCTGGTACACCGCCTTCGGTCTGATGACGACGCTGGTCTGGCTGTACCTCGAGATCCTGCGGCTGCTTTCGTACTTCCGTGAGTAATCTGGCTCACAGTTCCGCAGTGAAGGCGCTCCGTAACCGGCGGGGCGCCTTTTCTGTGGGTAATTCGTGCATTTGTGGACCCCGCTGCGGGCGGCGATCACCCTGCGTGTTTGATGAGCCGGTCGGTTCTCATTTCACATGTGTGAGGTTCACAGTGAGCGTTCCCCCTCCGGCCCCCGGGGGCCAGCAGCCGGTGGGTCAGCCCGATCCTTACGGACCGCCTTCGGGCGGCCAGCCGCAGCAGCCGTACGGCCAGCCGGGCCAGTACGGCCCGCCGCCCGGCCAGTTCCCGCCCGGCCAGCAGGGGTTCCCGCCCCCGCCGCCGGCCCCGCCGAAGCGCTCGAAGGCCCTCGGCCTGATCCTGGGCGGCATCGGTGCGATCGTGGTGATCGGCCTGATCGCCGTGGGGATCGTCTCCTTCATGAAGTCGCCGGCCACCTCGAACGCCGGTGACTGCCTCACGATCACCGAGTTCACCCAGGGCGGTGACGACCCGGCGAAGGCCGACTGCAACGACCCGAAGGCGAACGTCAAGATCGCCAAGAAGCTGGAGACCTCGTCCGAGAACTGCCCGGGCGGGTCCGACGCCGGCTACGACACCTACTCGGTCAGCGGCCGCAGCTCCTACAAGCTGTGCCTGATGATCAACGCGAAGCAGGGCGACTGCCTGGCGAACTTCACGTCGCAGACCAAGGGCTACCTGAAGGTCCCGTGCACCGACCCGACCAAGGACGGCGAGCTCGTCAAGGTCGTGGCGGGCCAGGCGGACAAGAGCGTCTGCGAGGGCACCGACGCCACCCGCGTCGCGGTGTACCCGGAGCCGGCGACGACGATGTGCGTCAAGACGAACGAATAGCTGTGACCTGACGAAGGCCCTCTCGCCGCGCCGGCGAGAGGGCCTTCGTCGCGTTCAGGGGTCAGGAAAGGCGCTCGATGATCAGCGCCATGCCCTGGCCGCCGCCGACGCACATCGTCTCGAGGCCGAACTGCTTGTCGTGGTGCTGCAGGGAATTGATCAGCGTCGAGGTGATCCGGGCGCCGGTCATGCCGAACGGGTGGCCGACCGCGATCGCGCCGCCGTTGACGTTCAGCCGGTCCAGGTCGATGCCGAGGTCCTGGTACGACGGGATGACCTGCGCCGCGAACGCCTCGTTGATCTCGACCAGGTCGATGTCGCCGATCGACAGCCCCGCGCGCGAGAGTGCCTGCTTGGACGCCTCGACCGGGCCGTAGCCCATGATCTCCGGCGAAAGCCCGGTGACGCCGGTGGACACGATCCGCGCCAGCGGCGTCAGGCCCAGCTCGCGCGCCTTCGTGTCGGACATGACGACCAGTGCCGCCGCGCCGTCGTTGAGCGCGCAGCAGTTGCCCGCCGTGACCCGGCCGTCCGGGCGGAACACCGGCTTCAGGCCGGAGACGCCTTCCACGGTGACGCCGGCGCGCGGGCCGTCGTCCTTCGAGACGACCGTGCCGTCCGGGAGCGTCACCGGGGTGATGTCCTTGGCCCAGAAGCCGTCCGCGATGGCCTTCTCGGCCAGGTTCTGCGAGCGGACCCCGAACTCGTCCATCTCCTCGCGCGTGACGCCCTTCAGCCGCGCCAGGTTCTCCGCGGTCTGGCCCATGGCGATGTAGACGTCCGGGACGTTGCCCTCGGTCCGCGGGTCGGTCCAGGTGTCGGTGCCGGACTCCGCGGTCGCCTTGGTGCGCGCCTCGGCGTCGGCGAACAGCGGGTTGTGCGTGTCGGGCCAGGAGTCCGAGCTGCCCTTCGAGAACCGCGAGACGGTCTCGACGCCGGCCGAGATGAAGACGTCGCCTTCACCGGCCTTGATCGCGTGGAACGCCATCCGGGTGGTCTGCAGGCTGGAGGAGCAGTACCGGGTGATCGTGCAGCCGGGCAGGTGGTCGTAGCCCAGTTCGACGGCGACCGCGCGGCCCATGTTGAACCCGGACTCGCCGCCCGGCAGGCCGCAACCCAGCATCAGGTCGTCGATGTCGGCGGGGTCGAGCTGCGGCACCTTGGCCAGTGCCGCCCGGACCATCTGCACGGTCAGGTCGTCGGGCCGCATGCCGACCAGCGAGCCCTTGTTGGCCCGCCCGATGGGCGAGCGAGCGGTGGAGACGATGACGGCTTCAGGCATGACGTGACACATCCTCGTATCGCGAGCTAAGCAGTTGCTCACCATACTGCCGGGTACGGCGTCCCGGTCAAAGCCGAACGCGATTAAGGCAACACTGCCGCGCGTAGCGCGTCCGTTGAGGGTGGAGGTGGGGGCATGGGCGGACACTCCTGGCACCATCGCTCCTCGTGCCGAACGAACTCGAACGGGTGCTGCGGACCAGGACGATCCTGCTGTGGGGCGCCGGGCTGCTGCTGGTGGCCGGGGTCGCCGCAGCGGTGCTGCTGACGCTGCTGGGCGGCGGCCGCCCGGAGGACTCGGCCCGGCTCGACGCGCTGAAGACCGCGGCCAACATCGTCGTCGGCGCCGGGGGCGCCGCCGCCCTGCTGCTCGCCGCGCGGCGGCAGCGGTCGGCCGAGCTGGAGCTGGTGCAGAAGGACCACGACGCCACCGAGCGCCGGATCACCGAGATGTACGGCAAGGCCGCCGACCAGCTCGGCAGCGACAAGGCGCCGGTCCGGCTGGCCGGGTTGTACGCACTGGAACGGCTCGCGGCCGGGCACCCGGAGCACCGGCAGACGATCGTCAACGTCTTCTGCGCCTACCTCCGGATGCCCTTCGACGCCGAAAATGACAAAGAGGAGCTGCAGGTCCGCAAGGCCGCGCAGCGCATCCTCATGCTGCACCTGCGCCGCGGTCGCGCGGAGCAGCCGAGTGGGGACTTCTGGCCGGACACCGACCTCGACTTCTCCGCGGCCGAGCTGGTCGGGCTCACCCTCACGCACTGCACGATCCGGTCGATCACCTGCTACGGCGCGAAGTTTCTCGAACTGACGACCTTTCGCGGCACCGAATTCCGCACCAAGGCGGACTTCAACAAGGCTCGCTTCGAGGACCGCGTCGATTTCCGCGGAACCGCTTTCGGTGGTGAACGCGAAGGTTTCAACGGCGCCGTTTTCGCAGGTCCGGCCGATTTCGGCACGAAGTCCACCGCCCGGCTCGCCGGTGCGGAAGCGAAGCAGGGGTTTCCCCGGACCTGGCCGGGGGATTGGGGAAGAACGGCCGATCGCCGGCCGCCCGGGCTGGGCGGAATTGACACGAAAGGACGAACCCGGGCAACCGGCGGCCCGATAGGATCGTCCCACTCGTGAAAGGTCGCCATTCCACGCAGGAGGTGAACTGGCGATGATGGTGCAGAACACTTACTGGACGGACCCGTCCTTCCGAACCGGGTACCGCACGGCCCTCGACGCCGGGCGGAACCTCCGGGACGGGATGACGGCTCAGCGTTCGACGGCCCCCGGGCCGGTACCGGTGCGGACGAGCGGCTTGGTGGCCGCCTGAGGTCCTCGCCGGGCGGCCCGGCCTCGCGTTCGCTGCCCGGCGTCACCGACGCGCACCCGGAGTGTCCGCCCTCGGCGGAGAGGACAACGCCATGGGATGGCCGGTTACCGATCCGGCCAAAGCAGGCCGCCCCCCACACGGTAGGTGACCCGTGCTCCGAAGCCGTTTGGCCGTGACTGTGGTCGGACCAGCAACGATCGGCACAGTAGGCTGGCGGTCGTGGAGTACGCAGAGCACATCGCAGACCTCGTGGGCAACACCCCCCTGGTCAAGCTGAACTCGTTGACCAAGGGGCTCAAGCCGCTCGTGCTGGCCAAGGTCGAGTACCTGAACCCGGGTGGCTCGGTCAAGGACCGCATCGCGCTGCGCATGATCGAGGCCGCCGAAGCTTCCGGCGAGCTGCGCCCGGGCGGCACGATCGTGGAGCCGACGTCCGGCAACACCGGCGTCGGCCTGGCCATGGTCGCCCAGCGCAAGGGCTACCGGTGCGTGTTCGTCTGCCCGGACAAGGTCAGCGAGGACAAGCGCAACGTGCTCAAGGCGTACGGCGCCCGGGTCGTGGTGTGCCCGACGGCGGTCGCGCCCGAGCACCCGGACTCCTACTACAACGTCTCCGACCGCCTGGTCCGCGAGATCGAGGGCGCCTGGAAGCCCAACCAGTACGCCAACCCGCAGAACCCGGAGAGCCACTACCTCTCGACCGGCCCCGAGCTGTGGAAGCAGACCGACGGCAAGCTCACCCACTTCGTCGCGGGCGTCGGCACCGGCGGCACGATCTCCGGCACCGGCAAGTACCTCAAGGAGGTCAGCGACGGCCGCGTGCAGGTGGTCGGCGCCGACCCGGAGGGCTCGGTCTACTCCGGCGGCAGCGGGCGTCCCTACCTGGTCGAAGGCGTCGGCGAGGACTTCTGGCCGGACACCTACGACCGCGACATCGCCGACGAGATCATCCCGGTCTCCGACGCCGACTCCTTCCAGGTCACCCGGCGCCTCGCGCTGGAGGAGGGCCTGCTGGTCGGCGGCTCCTGCGGGATGGCCGTCGCCGCCGCGCTGAAGCTCGCCGAGCGGCTCACCGAGGACGACGTCGTGGTCGTGCTGCTGCCCGACGGCGGCCGCGGCTACCTGACGAAGGTGTTCAACGACACTTGGATGTCCTCCTACGGTTTCCTGCCGCCGGACTCCTCGGGCGCGACGGTCGCCGACGTGCTCACGAAGAAGAGCGGCTCGCTGCCCGATCTGGTGCACTCCCACCCGAACGAGACCGTCGCGGAGGCCATCGCGATCCTCTCCGAATTCAGCGTGAGCCAGATGCCCGTCGTCAGCGCGGAGCCGCCGGTGATGGCCGCCGAGGTCGTCGGCGCCGTCAACGAGCGCGACCTGCTCGACGCGTTGTTCACCGGCAAGGCGCAGCTGGCCGACCGGCTCGAGCGGCACATGTCCCCGCCGCTGCCGACGATCGGCGGCGGCGAGCAGGTGGGGGCGGCGATGACCGCGCTCGAAGGGGCCGACGGCGCGCTCGTGCTGGTCGACGGCAAGCCGGCCGGAGTCCTCACCCGGCACGACCTCCTGGGCTTCCTGGCCGGTCGCTGAGTCGACCGCAGAAGAGTCTTGATCGGTGGACCCGGCAGGGGCGTTACGAGCGCCCTGCCGGGTGATCCGATAGCGTGGGCGCAACTAGAACACTTTCGCGTCCTCGTCAAGGGGGTTCAAGACCCACATGAGTGCACCGCAGCCACCGAACCAGCCGTGGGGTGGCGGCCAGCCACCTCAGGGCCCGCCGAGTGGCCCCCAGCCGCAGCAGGACAACCCGTTCGGCAGCCCGGAGCCGACCCAGGTGGTGCAGCCCGTCCAGCCCCACGGCGGTTCCCCGTTCGGGGAGACGCCGGAGCCGACCCAGGTCGTCCAGCCGGGCCAGCCGGGTGACGGCGGGGCGACCCAGGCGATGCCGCCGGTCGACGCGAACGCGACCCAGATGGTGAACCCGGCCGGCGGCGACGCCCCGGTCGGGGAGTCGACGCAGCTGGTGCCCCCGGGCTCCCAGCCGCCGGCGATCCCGTACACCCCGCCGCCGAGCGCGGCCGACAACCCGGCCGCGGCCTTCGGTCAGCAGCCCGGCGGTTACGGCCAGCAGCCGGGCGGGTTCGGGCAGCAGCCGGGTGGCTTCGGGCAGCAGCCGGGCTTCGGTCAGCCGGGCCAGCCGCCGCAGGGTTTCGGTGGCCCCGGTTTCGGTGGCCCGCAGCAGCCCGGTTTCGGCGGGCCGCAGCAGCCGGGCTTCGGCGGGCCGGCCGCGGGCGGCAACGGCCTGTTCGGCTACATCGCCGGCGGCCTGGTCGCGCTGCTGGCGCTGGTCGCGCTGATCTACTCGTTCAGCTACATGAGCGACGCGAGCGACTATTCGGCGCTCCTCGACCGCGCTCCCAACAAGGAGGCGATCGAACAGCTGCTGAACTCGGCCGGGCTCATCGGGTCGGGCACGCTCTGGTTCTACGTCATCATGATCCTGCTGGGCTCGCTGATCTCGCTGGCCGGCGGCGTCGGCCTGGCGCTGGTGGGCAAGCTGGGCGGGATCCGGAAGTTCGTCCCGATCGCGGTCGTCGCGGGTGGCGCGGTGCTCACGCTGTTCGCCCTGCTGATCAAGATCGGGATGACACCGAACGCCGAGACGCTCGCGCGGGCGTCCGCCTCCGAGCGGGACACGTTCGGCCTCGGCCTGCCGCCGCTGATCTTCGGCATCCTCATCCTGATCGTCGGCATCGCCGGGCTCATCCCGGCGACCCGGCAGTTCGTCGGCCTCGGCGACGGCGGTGCCGCGCCGGGCGGGCCGCAGGGCTTCGGCGGACCACCCCCGGGCTTCGGCGGCCCGCAGCAGCAGGGCGGGTTCGGCCAGCCCGGTCAGCATGGTCAGCCAGGCGGGTACGGCCAGCCTGGTGGCTACGGGCAGCCGGGCCAGCACGGTCAGCATGGTCAGCCTGGTCAGCCGCCGCAGGGCTACGGCCAGCCGGGCGGTTACGGGCAGCCGGGCGGCCCCAACCCCTCCAGCGGCGGGTTCCCGCAGCCGTCGAGCGGGGGCTTCCCGCAGCCGGGGCAGCCAGGCGGGTACGGCCAGCCGGGACAGCCCGGTGGGTACGGCCAGCCGGGCCAGCACGGTCAGCCGGGTCAGCACGGTCAGCCTGGCCAGCACGGTCAGCCTGGTCAGCCGCCGCAGGGCTGGGGTCAGCCGCCGGGCCAGCAGGGTCCGCCGAGCGGTGGGTTCGGCCAGCCGGGCCAGCCCCCGCAGCAGCAGTGGTGAACTGAAGCGAGCATTCGTGCCCCGGAGCCGATTCGGCTCCGGGGCACGCTGCATTTTCCGGGCCCTTAATTGTCCGAAAAGGACAAAAGTCGAGCGGTGCCACGGCCCGTAATCGCGTGACAGCATTTCTGCCACTACCGCACAGAAATGATCTTGGGTTCCGCCGTCCGGCCGAATTCGGTTCTCATTCCGGACTGCTTCTCCCGATTCCGACTAGGGTGAACGCCGTCGTCCTGTGCTCGGCTGATGGGGGAGATGTGACCGGTCCGCACCGTTATCCGGTGTCGCATTCGCATTCGTATTCATCGGCTCGGCCATCCGGAGTAACGGCGGTTCTCGCCGGCGTGCTCGGTTTTCCGGCCGCGGTCGCCGCGGGATACGTGCCGGTCAAGACCTACCTCGACATGCCGGCGGAATTCAGCCTCGGCGCGCTGCCGGGCTGGGTACTGGTGGACCTCGCCGCCTACGTCGTCGCGGGCCTGGTGCTGCTCCTCGGTTCACTGGCGACGCTCTTCCGCGCGACGGCGGGGGCGGTCCTGCTCGGCCTGGGCGCGCTGCTGGCCATCGGCGCCCTGCTCACCGAGCCGATGTCGGTGGGCGTCCCCCCGGCCCGGTTCGCCGACGCGATGTTCACCCACGGCGGGTTCGCGATGGCCGACCGCGTCGGCTTGGCGGCGCTGGCGGTGCTCGTGCTGGTGCTGGCGTTCCTGCCGCCGACGTTCCGCTACCTGCGGTACCGCACGTCCGTGGTCCCGGTGCTGTCCGGCCAGGGCGCGTACTCGTCCCGGAGCTGGTGAAGGGCGGTACCCGCGCCTGCCGCAAGACACGGTGCTGAGATCCGTCCCACCTGACGGGAATGTCAGGGGCGGCCCGTACGCTGAACCAATGGTGGACGACTACTCCGTACTGGCCTTCGAGACACGCGCGATCCACGCCGGTCAGACGCCCGACCCCCGCACCGGCGCGGTCACCGTGCCGATCTACCAGACCTCGACCTACGTGCAGGACGGCGTGGGCGGGACCCGCGAGGGCGACTACGAGTACTCGCGCACCGCGAACCCGACCCGTTCGGCGCTGGAGGAGGCGCTGGCCTCGCTGGAAGGCGGCCGGCACGCGCTGGCCTTCGCGTCCGGCATGGCCGCCTCCGACGTGGTGCTGCGCAGTACCCTCCGCCCCGGTGACCACCTCGTGCTCGGCAACGACGCCTACGGCGGCACGTTCCGCCTGATCGACAAGGTGCTCAGCCTGTGGGGCGTCGAGCACACCGTCGCCGACCTCGGGAACCTCGACGAGGTGCGCGCCGCGATCCGGCCCGAGACCAAGCTGATCTGGTGCGAGTCGCCGACCAACCCGATGCTGGGCATCGCGGACATCGCGGCGCTGGCCGGGGTCGCGCACGACGCCGGTGCCCGCCTGGTGGTCGACAACACCTTCGCGACGCCGTACCTGCAGAACCCGCTGCCGCTGGGCGCGGACATCGTGCTGCACTCGACGAGCAAGTACCTCGGCGGCCACGCCGACGTCGTCGGCGGCGCGATCATCACGAACGAGGACGAGCTGCGCGAGCAGTTCTTCTACCTGCGCAACGCCGCGGGCGCGGTGCCGGGGCCGTTCGACGCCTGGCTGACGCTGCGCGGCATCAAGACCCTCGCCCTGCGCATGGAGCGGCACAGCGACAACGCCGAGAAGATCGTCCAGGCGCTGGTCAAGCACCCGAAGGTGACGAGGGTCTACTACCCGGGCCTGCCGGAGCACCCGGGCCACGAGACGGCGGCGAAGCAGATGCGCCGCTTCGGCGGGATGGTGTCCTTCAGCCACGCGGACGGCGAGCAGGCCGCACTGGAGGTGGCTTCGCGCACGAAGCTGTTCGTCCTCGCCGAGTCGCTCGGCGGCGTCGAGTCGCTGATCGAGCACCCGGGCAAGATGACCCACGCGAGCACCGCGGGTTCGACCCTCCAGGTCCCGGCCGACCTGCTGCGCCTTTCGGTCGGCATCGAGGACGGCCGCGACCTGGTCGCCGACCTGCTGGCGGCGCTGGGCTGAGCTCAGCTCACGTCGAGGCCGCCGCCGTAGAGCCGGTCCACCCGGAGCCGGATGACCACGCGGCGGTCCTCGACCATGTTCCGCAGGAACGCGGCCTCGTCGCCGGGGTCGCTGAACGGCGCCTGCATCGCGAGCAGCTCCCGGCCGGTCTCGTCCCCGGCCACCGCACTGACCGGTGACACCTCGGCCAGCCCTTCGGCAACGGCGAACGCCAGGTGGTCGGCGCTGCTGACGTGGAGCGCCGCGTGTGGGTCACGGGCCAGCTGGCGGACCTTCGCGCGCCCCGCCGTGGACCCGATCCGCACCACGCGCTCGTCCGGGTCCCAGGCGTAGGCGACCGTGGACAGGTGCGGGAAGCCGCCGCGGTTGACCGTCGCCAGTGCGCCCAGGCTGTGGGCACCCAGCAGCCGGCTCGACGCTTCTTCGGTGGGCTTGGCGGGGCCGGGACCGCGGCCCGGCTCGTAAACGGTGGTCACCCGATGATCATCGGGGACCGGCGGACCCGGCGGAAGAAGGCACTTTCGTGTGCCCGGGGAACACGGAGGTAACCCGCCAGGTCAGGGGTTGTAGTTGCCGTGCACGACACCGCCGGGCGACGACGTGCCGGTGGCCGGCAGGTTCGCGCCGTCGACGCAGCCGCCGACCAGTTCGACGTGGCTGTCGTGGCGGATGTACTGGGCCGGGGTGCCGCACGAGGCGTTGTCCACGGTGAAGTACGCGGCGCCCGTCAGCGCGGCGGCCGAGGCCAGCCCGATCACGAGCGGGAGCAGCCCGGCGGAGCGGGTGGCGCGAGCCCGTCGGGCCGTGTTCGCGTCGTTCCCCGATGCCATGGTTGCTCCTTGTTTACCGCATGTTGACGCGACCCAGGGTACCCGGCTCACGGTCCTGTCAACCTGTGGAGTTCCTGAGTGGCATAGTCCGGCCCATGGAACTCGTCACCCTCGAGCGGATCCAGGCCGCCCGGGAACTCCTCAAAGGAGTGACCCGGGTGACGCCGATGGAGCACGCGCGCGACCTGCGCCGGCTCCACGGCGGTCCGGTACACCTGAAGTGCGAAAACCTGCAGCGGACGGGCTCGTTCAAGATCCGCGGCGCCTACACCCGCATCCACGGCCTCACCGGGGCCGAACGCGAGCGGGGCGTCGTCGCGGCCAGCGCCGGCAACCACGCGCAGGGCGTCGCGCTGGCGTCGTCGCTGCTCGGCGCCAAGTCGACCGTCTTCATGCCGCTGCGGGCCCCGCTGCCGAAGCTCGCCGCCACCCGCGGCTACGGCGCTGACGTCCACCTGCACGGCGCACTCCTGGAAGAGACGCTCCGGGCCGCGATCGAGTTCGGCGAGCGGACCGGGGCGGTGTTCATCCACCCCTTCGACCACCCGGACGTCATCGCCGGCCAGGGCACGGTCGGCCTCGAGATCCTCGAGCAGGTACCGGGCGTGAAGACGGTCCTGGTCGCCACCGGCGGCGGCGGGCTGGTCGGCGGGGTCGCGTCGGCGGTGAAAGCGCTGCGCCCGGACGTCCGCGTCGTCGGCGTCCAGGCCGAGGAAGCCGCGGCGTACCCGCCGTCGCTGGCCGCGGGCGCGCCGGTGCGGCTGAGTACGACCTCGACCATGGCGGACGGGATCGCGGTGGGCGAACCCGGCCTGGTCAGCTTCGCCCACGTCGAGTCGCTGGTCGACGACGTCGTGACGGTGTCCGAGCAGTTCCTGTCCCGCGCCGTGCTGCTCTGCCTGGAGCGGCGGAAGCTGGTGGTCGAGCCGGCCGGCGCGGCGACGGTGGCCGCGCTGCTGCAGCACCCCGGCTTCTTCGAGCCCCCGGTCGTGGCCATCCTCTCCGGCGGCAACGTCGACCCGGTGCTCCTGCTGCAGATCATCCAGCACGGCATGACGGCGGGCGGCCGCTACCTGCACCTGAGGCTGCGGGTCCCGGACCGCCCGGGGTCACTCGTCGGCGTGCTGTCGTGCGTCAGCGAGCTGGGCGCGAACGTCCTCGACGTCGAGCATTCGCGCATCTCCGGCAGCCTGGACCTCGGTGAGGCCGACGTCGCGCTGTCGCTGGAGACCCGCGGGCCCGAGCACTGCAAAGAGGTCGAGATCGCGCTGACGAACGCGGGCTACACCGTGGTGTGACCCCCGGGGGTCACGGCAGTTCGCCGGTGATCGCCGCCAGGGCCAGGTCCTTGGCGGGCTCGGGGACCTCCGAAGGCGCGGTGAAGCGGCGGGCCCGGATGTGGGCGACCAGGTCCGGGTCCGGCGGCACGCCGTGCTCACGCAGGTAGTACGCCACCGCGCCGGGCCAGGCCCAGGTGCCGTCGGTGCGGAAGTTCATCGGCACCGCGTCCGGGCGGTCCGGCGCGAACGCGTCCGGGCCGTTGCTGCGCGAGGCCAGGATGACCGGCGCCGCGTCGAGGTACGCGAGCACCCGCTCGGCCTCGGCCGGAACGAGCGGACGGCGCCGGACCAGCGGCTTGCCCGCCGCGTCTACGCCGTCGTGGATCCGCGGCGTGCGCACCTCGCCGCCGGCGGCCGGCGGGGTCAGGCCGGCGCGCTCGCGCAGCCAGGCCGGGATGTGCTCGTCGGCGCGCGGGAAGAATCGCAGCTCGTCCTGGAACCCGATCGGCGGCGGCTGCTGCCGGAACGGCGGTTCGAGGTCGGGCCGCACGAAGTCGGCGTCGGGCGGCTGCGCCGGCTCGAACACCAGGATCGCGCCCAGCCACGTGCCGATGCCGGGCTGGTACATGCCCGACCGCAGCACCCCGAGCAGCCGCACCGCTTCGGGGTGCGGCTGTCCGGGCCGGGGTACGCCGTCCGGCCCGGTCACCAGCAGGTCGGCTTCGACGTGCCGCCCGGCGGCGCGGTACTCCACGCGCAGCTGCCGCCAGCCCGGCGGCACCTGCGACGTCAGCACCGCCCCGATCTGGCGGACGATCTCCTGCTGCTGGTCCGGGCGCAGCGGCCCCGGCGGCCGGCTCATGGCGCGGAACTCCTCTTCGGCGCCGCTTCACCGGGGTTCAATGTACTGCGCCCAATCCGGGATTCGACGGCGACCGATTTCCTGCATTACTTCCAGTCGTTCGCGGTAACGTGCGACGTCGGGCGTTATGGCGCGGAACCAGGAAGAAACGCTTTCCCATTGTTCTTCGGCTCCTTCGCCCTCGGTGACGAGCCAGACCGGGGGATCGGGGAGATCGATTTTCGCGCCGTCGACGACGTGGAAGGTGTACGACTGGTGCTCCACCAGCACCAGCGCGCCCTCGGGGTCTTCCAGCGGATCGTTCATCGTCGTCAGGGTGGCCAGGAGGTGGTTCTTGGCGTCCCGCCCCACCGCGCCGACCCCGAGTGAGCTCCCGGCCAGCCACAACCCGTGATTCTGGCCGATCAGCTCGAGGACCTCGCGAACGGCGGCCGGAACGGCGCGCGCGCCCTGCTCGGCGGCCCAGCCGTCGATTTCCGCGTCGGACGCTCCTCGCACGGAATCCGCGCGCAGGCCGTCCGACACGGCTCCGGCGAAGATTTCGCGGACCCGCCCGGCGGGGTCGGTATTCGGCGCGGTCACCAGATCAGCTCCTCACCCTTGAGGTTGACGACCTCGACGCGGACATTCGGGAACAGTTTCTCGAACTGCATGATGACATCCTGGCACGAGTCGCAGATCTGGTAGTCCACCGGGATGTTGTCGCGTTTCGTGGAAGGCAGGTCGACGACCATCCGCAGATCGCCGTCCATGCCTTCCCGCGTGATCGGCGTGTAGGTTTCGCCGCGCGTGGCCGCCCGTTCGGCGGCCCGCCGGTTGATCTCATCGAGCGCGCCGTCCATCCGGTCCTGGGCGCGTGCGATGTCACCCTTGAGCCCGTTGTCGTAGGTCCGGGCGCCGGCCGCCTCTTCGCGCCGCATGCGTTCGATCTGCTTCTTGACGATGTCGTCGACCTCTTCACGGGGAAGGCCGGACCGCTCGGCGAAGTCTCGGCGGACCAGTTCCTCCATGAGCTTGGGCTCGGAGTCGTGGGTCCGCCCGAACTTGTTGGTCGGGTCCGGCTCCCCGAGCTCGGGCCGGTAGGTACCGGCTTCCTTGGTCTCGAACAGGCGCTCGTGCTTCGGGTAGCTCGGGCCCTCGCTCGCGGGCGCCCAGTCGTGGGTCTTCCCGCTGAAGCTGTGGATGTCCTCCACCCCGCCTTCGAGGCTGCGGTACCTCGAGGTGGTCAGGGCGCGGTCGTGCGGCCGCCGCAGGTCGTCCGTCGTCGGGTTGACGTTCCGGCCGTCGTGGTGCCGGACCGACTCGAGCCCTTCTTCGCGCAGGTCCCGGTTCTCCCGCCGGAGATCGCGCATGTCCTGGTCGCGTTCCGCCGCGTCGTACGGCCGCTGTCCGCGGTCGATCGCGCTGTCGGCGTCGACGTCGTGCTGGTCGCCGTGGTGGCTGTCGGGCGCGAAGCCGTCGTCGCCGGCGCGGTGCGTCGAACCGTCCGGGTGGTGGGTGTTCCACTCCCCGTCCGGCGGGATGCGGGGACGCATGCGGCCGTCGGGACCGATTTCGTAGTCGGACGAGAAGACGCGGCCGTGCGAGTCGGTCCAGGCGGGTTTGGTCGGGGCCACGACTTCGGTGTCGAGCTCGCGGGCGAGCCGGTGCGCGAAGTCGTTGGAGCCGGCATCGCAGCCGATCAGCCGCACGGGTCGGCCGTCGTAGTCGCCGTTGCGGCGCAGGATGTCCGCGAACTCCTCGGGCGTGTAGAGCCGGTCGCCGATGCGGGCGTGGCCATCCGGCGTGACGTGCACGTCGACGGTGTACCGACCGGCCGGATCGGGCTGGACCCGGTGCGGGAGGTCACCCATGTCGGGATCACCGGCGTGGTAGGAGCTGCCCGACGGCGTGCTTTCCGCGTGCCGCGCGTTGACCTCGTCGGGGGTGAGCGGTTCGCCGTGGTGCGGGGTGCCGCCGTCCGGATCGTGGTGACCGGGGCCGTTCTCGTGCGGACCGCTTTCGTGCGGCCCGTTCTGGTGGGGGGCGCTTTCGTGCGGCCCGTTCTGGTGGGGGCCGTTTTGGTGGGAGGGGCCGTTTTCGTGCGGCCGGGTACCGGGGGCGTGCCCACCGGGGCGGGTGTCGGGGGAGTGCGTGCCGGGCCCGAGACCCCGGGCGGCGGGCGCGGGCGCGTCCGGGGTGCGGGGACGGCCGCCGCCGGGCAGGTCACCGCCGGTGCGGGGCCTGCCGGGTGCGTCGACGTGCGGGCTGTGCGCGCCCGGGCTGCCCGGGGTGCCGGTCCAGCCGCCACCTCCGGTACGCGGAGAACCCCCAGCGAGGCCGCCCGCACCGGGCCCGCCACCGGGCGGCACGCCGCCACCGCCACCCATCATGGGTGCACCACCCTGCGACGGCGCAGCGGCACCGTCCCCACCCCGCGGCGCCGGAACGCCGCCGGCATCACCGGTGCGAGGAGCGGCGGGAGCGGTACCACTGGCAGAGGTATTGCCCTCAACCCGCGGCGGCGCGGCACTGCTCGGTGAATCGGTCCCGCTGTGCGACCCGCCCGCGCTGCCGTCCGAGCCTCGTGACGGCGAGCTGCCGGTGTGCGAGGGAGTGTTGTCGCTCGCCCGCGACGGCGTGTTGTCGCCGGTGTGGGAGGGCGCGTTGTCGCCACCGCGGGTGGTCGAGGGGCTGCTGTCTCCGCCGTGGGGCGGCGTGCTGTCGCTGCCCCGCGTCGGGGAAGGGGTGCTGTCGCCGGTGTGCGAGGGCGCGTTGTCGCTGCCCCGGGTGGGCGAGGGGCTGGTGTCGCTTGCCCGCGACGGTGTGTTGTCCCCGGTGTGGGAGGGCGCGTTGTCGCCACCGCGGGTGGGCGAGGGGGTGCTGTCTCCGCCGTGGGGCGGCGTGCTGTCGCTGCTCCGCGTCGGGGAGGGGCTGCTGTCGCCGGTGTGCGAGGGCGCGTTGTCGCTGCCCCGGGTGGGCGAGGGCGCGTTGTCGCCACCGCGGGTGGCCGAGGGACTGCTGTCTCCGCCGTGCGGCGGCGTGCTGTCGCTGCCCCGCGTCGGCGACGGGCTCGAGTCGCCCGCGTGAGAAGGCGATCGAGTCGGCGAAGGTTCGCCCGCGTGCGAAGGAGAACCGTCCCCGGCTTGGGAAGGCGAGCTGTCGCCCGACCTCGCCGCCGACGGCGAACCCTCTCCGTCGCCGGTGTGCGACGGTGAACCCTCGCCGTCCGGCGAAGCGGAACCGTCCCGGCTCGGACTGCGGCGGGATCCGGAGTCCGTGTTCATCGGATCCGCACTCGGCGAATCCCCGTCGGCGTGGCCGGAATCGCCCGAGCTGCCCGGCGAATCCTCGCCGCCGTGCGAGCCGTCGCCGTCGCCGCCGTGCGAGCCGTCCCCTCCGTGGGCCCGGGGGTGGACCCCGCCGCCCTCCTTCGGGATTTTCCGGACGAAGCCGCCCTCCTTGACCTTCAGCCCGTCCAGTCCGCTGACCTTGCCCAGCACCTTCCCGAAGACCTTCGCGATCTTCTCGAACAGGTCCACCAGCTTGGACAGCAGCGGCGAGACCTTGCGGATCGTGTCCGTCAGCTTCTTGAGCAGCTCGCCGATCTTCTTGCCCCACTTGGCAATGGCCGCCGATGCCTGCGCCACCACCACCGGGGTGCCGAAGCCGAGGCTGAAGACCTCCTCCATCACCCACGCGATGAGCTTGCCGACCAGGTCCGCGATCAGCTGCCGCACCGTCTCGCGGACGAACGACACGACCTGGCCCATGATCATCGTGACCGTGCTGATCGCGCCGGCCACCGTCGCCGCGCCCGAGAGCGCGTCGCTGTGCTCGGCCGCGAACTTGCGGTACGCGTCCGCACCCGCGCCGGTCCAGCCCGTCGTGCCGTTCTTGACCGCGTTGTCGAAGTCGGTCTTCCGCTCGCCGAGCGCCTTCGAGACGTTGCCCCAGGTGTCCGCATAGGACTGGATCACCGGCGGGTTGCCCGCGACGGAGTCCAGCATGTCCTTCAACGGCTGCACGTGCTCCATCAAGAACGACGCCACCGACGACATCAGGTACCCGAACGGGTCGATCGCCGCCCCGGCGACCTCGCCGGCCAGCGACAGCATGCCGAGACCGCCGGAAACCCAGTCGCCGTCCTTGATGCCGTTGAACGCGTCCATCGACGACTCGGCGATGCCGATGCCGCCGGCCCAGCCGTAGTCGCCGTTGCCCGCCGTGAGCGCACCCGGTCCGTCAGGGTCCTTTTTGGCGTCGGCGACGAGCGGGTTCCCCTCCGGCATCACGCACCGTCCACGGACTTGTTCAGGTCGTCGGCGACGCCGCCTTCGTACTTGTGGTACGCCGCCGCGGCCTCGCGGACCTTGCCGGACACGGCCGTCATCGCCTGCACGGCGTCCTTGAGCGCGTCGATCCCGTACTGCTCCACCGGATCGAGCAGCATCCGGAACGGCTGGCAGAGGATGCCGTACGCGTCGGTCGGCATGCTCACCTGGTTCGCCGCGTCGACGGCCTGCTGCAGCCCGTCACCGATGGCGTCGAGCTGCTTCGCGTGCGCCGTCAGGTCGGTGCTGAGTTCCACATCCGTCATCGGTTCCCCCTCAGGAAAGGATCGGTCCGCCGAAGTCGTCGTCGTCCTCGTCGCCACCCGGGCGGCGACGGCGGGGTGGCGACGGCGGAGTGCGCGGAGCTGCGGGCGGCTGCTCTTCGGTGTCGTCCGGTAGGAACCGGCGGACGCGGTCGGGTTCCGGGAACGCCGGCTCGGCCTCGGGCGGCGGCGCCGGGAACGTGCTCTGCGCCTCGCGGACGATCTCCACCGCAGCCTGATCGCCGGTGCCGGTGGTCTCGGTCATGGCTTGCTGCAGCAACTCCGGGATCCGCGCCTGCGCCCGCTGCACCAGCTGCATGACCTGCGCCGACACCTCGGCCATCCGCTTGCCGGCCGCCGACTCCGCGATCACGAGGTTCTTCAGCAGCCCGCGGGAATCGACGGTCACCTGAACGGACCCGTCCTTCGACCGCTCGGTGACCGACTGGCCCTGCATGCGATCGGCCAGCGCCTGGTACCGGGCGGCGTTCTCCTCGAGCCGCTTGGTCCAGTTGTCGATCATCGCGTCGCTGGCGTCGATGCTGTCCGGCATCACGGCCCCTTCTCTCTGCGTCCCCACACTGACGGATCCGCGGAGCCATCGGTTCCCGAAACACGCCAAAGGCCACCATAGGGGACCCGCAGGTTCCCGATGGTGGCCTTCGCCGAGATGTGTCAGAGGTTGCCTCGGCGCTCCTGCTCCCGCTCGATGGCCTCGAACAGGGCCTTGAAGTTGCCCTTGCCGAAGCCCAGCGAGCCGTGCCGCTCGATCAGCTCGTAGAACACGGTCGGGCGGTCGCCGATCGGCTTGGTGAAGATCTGCAGCAGGTAGCCGTCCTCGTCGCGGTCGACCAGGATGCTGTGCTCCTTGAGCACCTCGATCGGCACGCGGACGTTGCCGATCCGGGCGCGCAGCTCGGGGTCGTCGTAGTAGGAGTCCGGGGTGTCGAGGAACTCGACGCCGGCGGCGCGCATCGCCGTCACCGTGGCGATGATGTCGTTGGTGGCCAGCGCGATGTGCTGGCAGCCGGCGCCGCCGTAGAACTCGAGGTACTCGTCGATCTGCGACTTCTTCTTCGCCACGGCGGGCTCGTTCAGCGGGAACTTGACCCGGTGGTTGCCGTTCGAGACGACCTTGCTCATCAGCGCCGAGTACTCGGTGGCGATGTCGTCGCCGACGAACTCCGCCATGTTCACGAAGCCCATGACGCGGTGGTACCAGTCGACCCAGTAGTCCATCTTGCCGAGCTCGACGTTGCCGACGCAGTGGTCGACGGCCTGGAACAGCCGGGCCGGAGCATTTTGGGGCCGCTTGACCGTGCTCTCGCGCGGCTCGTAGCCGGGCAGGTAGACGCCGTTGTAGCGCGACCGGTCGACCAGCGAGTGGCGGGTTTCGCCGTAGGTCGCGATCGCGGCGACGCGCACGGTGCCGTGCTCGTCGGAGACGTCGTGCGGCTCCTCGACGATGGTCGCGCCCTGCGCACGGGCGTGCTCGATGCACTTGTCGACGTCGGTGGTCTCCAGCGCCAGGTCGATGACACCGTCACCGTGCTTGCGGTGGTGGTCCAGCAGCGGCGAGTCCGGCTTCACGCCGCCGGTGATGACGAACCGGGCCGACCCGGACTTCAGCACGTAGGACTTGCGCTCGTAGTCGCCGGTCTCGGGTCCCGAGTACGCGACGAGCTGCATCCCGAACGCGATCTGGTAGTACCAGGCGGTCTGGGTGGCGTTGCCGGCGATGAACACCACCGCGTCCATGGCCTTGACCGGGAACGGGTCGGTCGAGGCGTCGTGGTCGACGAGCCCGACCAGCTGACGCAGCTGGTCATAGCTGACGTCGTCGAGGGCACCCTGGGGTTCGGCAGTCTGGGTCATACCTCGAAGGATCAACCCAGCGAGGCAAGATGAGCAATGGACTCAGTTTTTGCTGGACAAGATGACCGGTGATCGTGGGAGATCGGCCGTCATCATGGACAATCTGCGTATGCCGGAGAACCTCGATGCGCTGGATGCGCGACTGCTGCTGTTGCTCACCGACTCCCCGCGCCTGGGGGTGCTGGAGTGCGCACGGCGGCTCGGCGTCGCCCGCGGCACGGTCCAGGCCCGCCTCGACCGCCTGACCGAGCGCGGCATCCTCGGCGGCTTCCCGCCGGAGCTGGACCTGGCGGCGATGGGCTACGGCCTGACGGCGTTCGCGGTGCTGGAGATCGCGCAGGGCCGCCGCGCGGAGGTCGCGGAGGCCCTCGCCGCGATCGACGAGGTCTGCGAGGTGCACGCGACGACCGGCCAGGGCGACCTGTTCGTCCGCATGGTCGCGCGCGGCAACGACGACCTGCAGCGGGTGATCGACAAGGTGGTCGGTGTCCCGGACGTCCTGCGCACGTCGACGTCGATCGCGCTGTCGACGCCGGTGCCGCCGCGGGTCCGCCCGCTGCTGGAGCGGACCGCGCGGGGCTGAGGGCTCAGCCCTCGTCGGCGACGTGGGCCAGGTACCGCTTGGCCGAACGCTGGACGACCTCGAAGCCGTCGGTCCGCACGATCGCGTCCCACCAGGCGCCGTAGATCGCCTCGAAGCGGTATCCCGCCAGCAGCTCCGCCGCGCGGCGGACGACGTGCGGCCGCTCCGGGACCAGGTTCGGGTAGCTGTACATGAAGCCGACGTGCGTGCGGTCGGGGATCACCTGCACGATGTCGCCGGACAGCAGCGCGCCCCGGCCGTTTTCGCCGTCCGGCCAGTGCAGCACCGTGCCGCCGGTGAAGTGCACGCCGAGGTTGATCAGCCGCAGGTCTTCGGCGACGTCGAGGGTGGTCCCCGACCACAGCTTCACCGCCGGGTCGGGCCGGCCGATCCACTGCTGGTCGCCCTCGTGCAGGTAGACCGGCACGTCGAACGCCCGCGCCCACTCGACCATCGTCGTGTAGTAGTGCGGGTGGCTGATCGCGATGCCGGTGATGCCGCCCAGGTCGCGGACCTGCTGGACCAGGGCGTCATCGAGGTACGCGGCGCAGTCCCAGAGGAAGTTCCCCGAGCGGGCCCGCACCAGCAGCGCGCGCTGGCCGATCGCGAACCCCGGGTTCGAGCCGACACCGACGATGCCGGGGCCCTGTTCTTCGATCCGCGGGGTGTAGGTGCCACTCGACCGGAGCGCGGAGAGGTTCGTCCACTGCTGCCCGGACTGCGGGACGTACTGGCGTTCGTCCTCGCAGATCGGGCAGTCCTCACGAGCCACGGCGTACTGCATGCCGCAGGCCTGGCACATCGGTTCGGTGCTCACGACTCAGTCCTCCCAGAATGTGAATCCTGGGAGGACACGCTAGCCGGGTTATTTGGCGTCGGTGTACGGAACCGCCTTGACGAGCGTCACCTTTTGGACCTTGCCGTTGGGCAGCTCGTACTCGCGGGACTCGCCTTCTTTGGCGCCGAGCAGGGCCTTGCCCAGTGGCGATTCCGGGGAATACACGTCGAGTTCGCCCTCCGCGCCCTCCTCGCGGGTGGCGAGCAGGAACTTCTCGTCCTCGTCGTCACCCTCGTACCGGACGGTGAGCACCTTGCCCGGGCCGGCGGTGCCGTCGTTCGCGGGCTTTTCGCCGACCTTGGCCGAGCGCAGCAGCTCCTGCAGGTGCCGGATGCGCGCTTCGGCCTGGCCCTGCTCCTCGCGAGCCGCGTGGTAACCGCCGTTTTCCTTGAGGTCACCTTCTTCACGGCTGTCGTTGATGCGCGCGGCGATGACCGGCCGATTCTCGATCATTTCGTCGAGCTCGTGCTTGAGCCGGTCGTAGGCATCCTGGGTGAGCCAGGTCACCTTGGTGTCGCTCACGGTCACCATCTCCTCGTCGGGCCTGCCAGGCTTGCGTGTTCAAGCCGGCCCACGCGGGCCTAGGTGCCCGCGTGGCTGAGATAAAGGAAAAACACGGCCCGTCGCGGGCCGTGCTGAGGCGTCAGAGTATCACGGCGCGAGAGGTCGACGCCCGTTATTTCCCCGCGCTCTGGGCGTTGAGCGCGCGGTTCACCCCGTTGGCCGCTATGGGGTTGACAGATAGCGTGGTATGTCGTACGAGCAGCCGAAGACGTCCGCGGTCACCGGTTCCCCGATGCTCTTGATCGTCGTGCTGATCCGGTTGTACTTCGCGCCGGCGGGGATCAGGAGCTCTTTGCGGCCGCTCTCGGCGCCGGTCTTGTCACGGGCGCGGACGACGCACACGCCCGGCCTGCTGTCGTCGTCCCGGGTGACGTTGAGGGTGATTTCCATCGCGTTGCCCGGTTTCTCGCTGAACGCGATGCGCTCGGCGTCGATCGGCGCCGCGCCGAGGGTGAGGTAGGCGACCCAGGCGATCAGGCCGCTGACCAGCAGGGCAATGGCCAGGAAGAGCCAGCGCCGCCAGCGCCGGGACGTCGTCGTGCGCCCGGTGCCGTACCGGCCCTCGGGCAGCGCGGGCGCGCTGCCGCCGACGGCCGTTTCCGCCGGTCCGCCTGCCAACCCGGGCCTCCTGCTCGTTCTTGTCGTACCCGTGGGGACAATGGTGACGCGGGTACGTCTCGAGTATCCGCCCGCTGGGTGGGCGGCCCGCAGGTGGGTCGCGGAATAAGGGCAGAAGGGGAGTCGTTCGGAGCATGGTGGACGCCGACGAGCAGAGGAACACCGCCAACCCGCGCCTGCGCATGATGGCCGTGCACGCGCACCCGGACGACGAGTCGAGCAAGGGTGCCGCCACGATGGCGCGCTACGCCGCCGAAGGTCACGAGGTGCTGGTCGTCACGTGCACCGGGGGCGAAGCGGGCAGCATCCTGAACCCGGCCATGGACCGGCCCGAGGTGCTGGCGAACATGACCGAGATCCGCCGCGAGGAGATGGCCCGGGCGGCCAAGATCCTCGGCGTGAGCCAGCACTGGCTGGGCTTCGTCGACTCCGGCCTGCCGGAGGGCGACCCGCTGCCGCCGGTGCCGGAGGGGTCGTTCGCGGTCGTGCCGCTGGAGGAGTCCACCGAGGCGCTGGTGCGCGTGATCCGGGAGTTCCGCCCGCACGTGATCACGACCTACGACGAGAACGGCGGCTACCCGCACCCCGACCACATCCGCACCCACGAGGTGACGATGGCGGCGTGGGACGCGGCGCCGGACCCGGACCGCTTCCCCGACGCCGGCGAGCCGTGGCAGCCGCTGAAGCTGTACTACATGCACGGCTTCTCGCGCGCCCGGATGGTGCTGTTCGACGAGGCACTGAAGGCGGCCGGGCTCGAGTCGCCGTACACCGAGTGGCTGGCGAACTGGGACCCGAACCGGGGCGATGTGATGGAGCGGGTGACGACCCGCGTCGAGTGCAGTGAATACTTCGAGGTGCGGGACGAGGCGCTGAAGGCGCACGCCACGCAGATCGACCCGACCAGCCGCTGGTTCGCCGTGCCCCGGGAGATGCAGCGCGAGGTCTGGCCGACCGAGGAGTACGAGCTGGTGAAGTCGCTGGTCGACAGCACGTTGCCGGAGGACGACCTGTTCGCCGGCATCGCCGGCGCCGAGGAGAAGGTGAACACATGAGTCTGACGCTGCCGGCCGGCGTGGCCCTTCCGGTGACCGCGTCGGCCCTGGTGTGGGCGCAGCAGCCGGGCAACGGCGACAACGGCGGGCAGGGGGAGGACTTCGGCAAGTCCTCCCCGGTCGGCTTCCTGGTGCTGATCCTGTTCCTCATCGCGGTGGCCTTCCTGGTCCGCTCGATGACCAAGCACCTCAAGCGCGTCCCGGCCAGCTTCGACGACCCGCCGGCCGAAGCCGCGCCGGACCAGGCCTCGGCCGATGAGCCGGCCGAGGCCCCCGCGGAGCCGGAGAAGAAGCAGCCGAACGGCGCCTCTCCAGCCAAGTCCGACTGACCCGTCCGCCGCGATGTCGTGGTTGGCGCTCAGAGCCGCGGGTCCACCGGGTCCGACTCCAGCGCGAGCACCGCGAACACGCACTCGTGCACGCGCCAGAGCGGCTCACCGCGCGCGACGCGCTCCAGGGCCTCCAGGCCCAAGGCGTACTCGCGCAGCGCCAGCATGCGCTTGCGGTTCAGCCCGCGCTTGCGCAACCGCTCCAGGTTCTCCGGCAGCGTGTAGTCCGGGCCGTAGATGATCCGCAGGTACTCGCGCCCGCGCACCTTCACCCCCGGCTGGACCAGCCCGCGCGTCCCGCGGGTCAGGTTCGCCGCCGGCTTGACGACCATGCCCTCGCCACCGGCCGCCGTCAGCTCCTCCCACCATGAGACGCCACGGGCGACCGACGCGTCGTCCAGCAGGTCCACCTCGAGCGTCCGGGTCCGCTGGAAACGCGATCCTTGCCAAAGGTCCAGCTGCGCGAGGTGCCACGCGTGCGGCCGGTCGTGGTAGGCCTTCCCCTCGGACGCCAGCAGCTGGAACGGCGCCAGCCGGACGCCGTCCAGGCCCGACGTCGGCCAGCAGTAGCGCCGGTACGCCGTCCGGTAGGAGTCCACTGTGGAGGAACGCGAAGCCGTCCGGGCCAAGAGGTCGCCGACGTCGATGCCCCGTGCGGCCGCCGTCGCCAACGCCGAGACCGCCGAAGGCAGCACCGCCTGGGCGGCCGCGCCCACCGACGCGTATTGAGCAGCGATCAGCGAACCCGCCTTCGCGCTCCACGGCAGCAGCTCGGCGTCGAGCAGCAACCAGCCCGAGTCCAGCTCCTCGAACAGCCCGGCCGCCGCCGCGCGCACGTCTGCCAAGAGCGCGGTGTTCTGCGAGGCCGAGAAGAACGGGCGCCCGGTCCGCGTGTACACCGCGCCACCGCCGCGGATCCCGAACCGGCGGTACGCCACTTCGTCGTCCCGGCAGACCAGCACGACGGCCCGCGAGCCCATGTGCTTCTCTTCGCACAGCACGGCTTCGACCCCGGCTGCCCGGTACTCGGCGAACGCCTCTTCGGGGTGCTCCAGGTAATCGGAGCGCGACGACGTCGAACACGGCGCCATCGTCGGCGGCAGGTAGGCCAGCCACCGCGGGTCGACCGCGAACCGGCTCATCACCTCCAGGGCCGCCGCCGACTGCTCCGCCGAGACGCCGACCCGGCCGTGGTGCGCGGTCTGCACGATCCGCTTCCCGGTGACGTCGGCCAGTTCCAGCACCGCCGGCTCGCGCCCGCCCAACGGCCGTGACGCGTCCAGCGGGCGCACCGGCTCGTACCAGACCCGGTGTGCCTTCACCGAGACGACTTCGCGCTCCGGGTAGCGCAGCGCGGTCAGCTTCCCGCCGAACACCGCGCCGGTGTCGAGGCACATCGTGTTGTTGACCCACTCCGGCTCCAGCGTCGGCGTGTGCCCGTAGAGGACCATCGCGGATCCGCGGTAGTCGTGGGCCCACGGCAGCCGCACCGGCAGGCCGTACTCGTCGGTCTCGCCGGTCGTGTCGCCGTAGAGCGCCATGCTGCGCACCCGCCCGGACGCGCGCCCGTGGTACCGCTCGGGCAGCCCCGCGTGCGCGACGACGAGCTTCCCGCCGTCGAGGACGTAGTGCGCGATCAGCCCGTCGCAGAACTCGTGGACGCGACGGCGGAACTCTTCGCTCTCCGCGCCGAGCTGCTCCAGCGACTCGGCGAGCCCGTGCGCGACGTTGACCTTCCGCCCGTGCAAGGCCCGCACCAGCTTCTGCTCGTGGTTGCCGCACACGACCAGCGCGCTGCCGGACGCGGCCATCCCCATCACGCGCCGCAGCACGCCCGGGGTGTCCGGGCCGCGGTCGACGAGGTCGCCGACGAACACCGCGGTCCGCCCGTCCGGGTGCACGCCGTCGGCGTACCCCAGCTCGGCCAGCAGCTCCTCGAGCTCGGCCGCGCAGCCGTGGACGTCGCCGATCACGTCGAACGGCCCGGTCAGCGCGCGCTTGTCGTTGCGCAGCGGTTCGACGACGATCTCGGCCTCGGTCACCTCGGCTTCGGAGCGCAGCACGTGCACGCGCCGGAACCCCTCGCGCTCCAGCGACTTCAGCGACCGCTGCAGCTCACCGCGCTGCCGCCGGATCACGTGGTCGCCGAAGTCGCGGTCGGTGCGCGACGCGTTCCGCGTGGCGCAGACGGCCACCGGCAGGTCGAGCACGATCGCCGTCGGCAGCACGTCGTGCTCCTTCGCGAGCTTCACCAGGCTCGCCCGCGAAGCACGCTGGACGTTCGTCGCGTCGATGACGGTCGTCCGCCCGGCCGCGAGCCGCTTCGCCGCGACGTAGTGCAGTGCGTCGAAGGCGTCGGCCGAGGCCGACTGGTCGTTCTCGTCGTCGGCGACGAGCCCGCGGAAGAAGTCGCTGGAGAGCACCTGCGTCGGCGCGAAGTGCGTGCGCGCGAACGTCGACTTGCCGGAGCCGGAAGCGCCGACGAGCACGACGAGCGACATGTCGGGAACGGTCAGCTTCACGCGGCCACCTCCTTTTGGGTGGTGAAGACCGCCAGTTGGGTCGGCGGTCCCGATTCCTGGTCCTCCGGTCCGATCGGCAGGTACCGGACGTCGTAGCCATGTCGGGTCGCGACACTGTCCGCCCAGGCGCGGAACTCGGCTCGGGTCCATTCGAACCGGTGGTCGGCGTGCCGGAAATGCCCCATCGGCAGGAACTCGAACAGCCGGTTGTACTCCGCGTTGGGCGTCGTGACGAGCACCGTGCGCGGCGCCGCGACCCCGAACACCGCGTGTTCCAGCGCCGGGAGCCGCTCCTCGTCGACGTGCTCGACGACCTCCATCAGCACGGCGGCGTCGAACCCGGCCAGCGCCGGGTCGGCGTAGGTCAGCGCGGACTGGCGCAGCGTGACGCGGGAGCCGTCCTTCAGCCGCTTCTCCGCGATGTTCAGCGCACTGCTCGACACGTCGACGCCGACGATCTCGGTGAACGACCGCTCCTTCTCGAGGACCCGCAGCAGCGCGCCGGAGCCGCAGCCGAGGTCCAGCACGCGCCGGGCGCCCGCGGCCCGCAGCGCGGCGAGCACGCTTCCGTGACGCTGCGACGCGAGGCTCTCCGGCTTGTCCGGCACCTCGGTGACCAGCGCTTCAGCCTCCGCCGGGACGTCGTCCGCCTCGGCCAGCCGCGAAAGCGCGTAAGTGACGACCGCGCGGCGCCGCTCCAGGTAGCGGTTGGTGATGAGCGTCCGCTCGGGGTGCCCGGCGAGCCAGCCGTCACCGGCGCGCAGCAGCTTGTCGGCCTCGTCCTGGCCGACCCAGTAGTGCTTGTCCCCGTCGAGCGCCGGCAGCAGGACGTAGAGGTGGCGAAGGGCGTCGGCAACACGCTGGGTACCGGTGAGCCGCAAGTCGACATAGTGACTGTCACCCCACTGCGGGAACTGCGGGTCGAGCGGGATCGGCGTCGCCGAAACGCGCCAGCCGAGCGGCTCGAACAGCTTGTGCACGACCTCGGCCCCGCCCCGAGCGGACAGCGACGGCACGCGTATCTCCAGGTCGAAGAGCTCGTCGACCAGTTCCGGACGCGCCGCGCACCGGCCCGCGAGCGCCGTCGTGAACGCGGCCCGCAGCGCGACCGCGAGGTACGAGCCCCCGGCGTACGGCCGGTCGTTGACGTACTGCGTCAGCGACGTCCCGCCCCCGCGGACGAGCCCGACGGGGTCGATCTCGACGAACAACGCGGCGGTGCACCGGTCCGGCGCAGCCTCCGGGTAGAAGACGTGCGCGGTACCGGCGGACAGCGCGACCGACTGCGCCTTCTCCGGATGCTTGTGCAGGAGAAAGCCCAGGTCGGTGGCCGGGTTCCGGGTCGTGGTGATGGTCAGCAGCACCGGCTCAGTGTGGCCGACGGGCCGGTGACCGCGCGCCCGGTTTTCCCGGGTGCGACCCTAGAGGCATGAACCGCCTCGCCAGCGCGACCAGCCCGTACCTGCTCCAGCACGCGGACAACCCGGTCGACTGGTGGCCCTGGGGTCCGGACGCACTCGCCGAGGCACGGCGGCGGAACGTGCCGATCCTGCTGTCCGTGGGCTACGCCGCCTGTCACTGGTGCCACGTCATGGCGCACGAGTCGTTCGAGGACGCCGGAACCGCGGCCCTGATGAACGCGAACTTCGTCAACATCAAGGTCGACCGCGAGGAGCGGCCGGACATCGACGCCGTGTACATGGCCGCCACCCAGGCGATGACCGGCCAGGGCGGCTGGCCGATGACCTGCTTCCTCACCCCGGACGGCGAGCCGTTCCACTGCGGCACCTACTCCCCGCCGTCGCCGCGGCCGGGCATGCCGTCGTTCCGGCAGCTCCTGGCCGCCGTCATCGAGGCGTGGCAGGAGCGGCCGGACGAGCTGCTGGACGGCGCCAAGCAGATCGTGGCGCACCTCGCCGAGCAGACCGGGCCGCTCAAGGAGTCCGTTGTGGACGAAGCGGTGCTCGCCGGCGCGGTCGGGCAGCTCCAGCAGGAGGCGGACCCGGTCAACGGCGGGTTCGGCCGCGCCCCGAAGTTTCCGCCGTCGATGGTCCTGGAGTTCCTGCTGCGCCACCACGAACGCACCGGGTCGCAGGTCGCTTTGTCCCTTGTGGACTCGACGGCGGAAGCGATGGCCCGTGGCGGCCTGTACGACCAGCTGGCCGGCGGCTTCGCGCGCTACTCCGTGGACGCCGAGTGGATCGTGCCGCACTTCGAGAAGATGCTGTACGACAACGCGTTGCTCCTGCGCTTTTACGCGCACCTCTGGCGGCGAACCGGTTCGGCGACGGCGTTGCGCGTCGCCACGGGCACCGCGGAGTTCCTCGCTTCGGGCTTGCGGACGCCCGAAGGTGGCTTCGCGTCTTCACTGGACGCGGACACTGAAGGCGTCGAGGGCCTGACGTACGTCTGGACGCCGGCGCAGCTGCGCGAGGTGCTCGGCGACGAAGACGGCTCGCGTGCGGCGGAGCTGTTCGGCGTCACCGACGAGGGCACCTTCGAGGAGGGTGCCTCCACGTTGCGCCTGTTCGGCGACCTGCCCGAACCGATCCGCGTCAAGCTTTTGGAGGCCCGCGCGAAGCGGCCGCAGCCGGGCCGGGACGACAAGGTGATCGCGTCCTGGAACGGCCTGGCGATCACGGCGCTGGCCGAAGCGGGCGTCGCCCTGGATCGTCCACAGTGGATCGAGTGGGCCCGGGAGGCGGCCGGGTTGTTGCTGCGGGTGCACGTCGTCGACGGCCGGTTGCGGCGCAGCTCGCGCGACGGCGTCGTCGGCGAATCCGCCGGTGTGCTCGAGGACTACGCCTGCGTCGCTGACGGGTTCCTGGCCCTGCACCAGGCCACGGGCGAGGCGAAGTGGCTCACCGAAGCGACCCGGCTGCTCGACCTGGCGCTGACGCACTTCGCGTCCCCGGACGTCCCCGGTGCGTACTTCGACACGGCCGACGACGCCGAGACGCTGGTCCAGCGTCCGGCCGACCCCGGCGACAACGCGAGCCCGTCGGGGGCGTCCGCGCTGGCCGGAGCGCTGCTGACGGCGTCCGCGCTGGCGGGCCACGCCGGCTCAACCCGGTACCGGGACGCGGCCGAGCAGGCGCTGCGCCGGGCCGGGGTGCTGGCCGGGCGGGTGCCCCGGTTCGCCGGGCACTGGCTGTCGGTGGCCGAAGCGCTGCAGGCCGGCCCGGTGCAGGTGGCGGTGGTGGGCGAGGACGCTTCGCTGCGGCTGGCGGCGGCCCGCGGAGTGCACGGCGGCGGCATCGTGCTGGCCGGCGAGCCGGACGCCCCGGGCGTCCCGTTGCTGGCCGACCGCCCCCTGGTCGACGGCGCCCCGGCGGCTTACGTCTGCCGGGGGTACGTCTGCGACCGCCCGGTGACCTCCGCGGAGGAGCTGACCGCCCAGCTCTGATCGCCCTGGGTGAACGCTGTGCCGATCACGCTTTCTTCGGCGTAACTTCGGTAGCGATGTAATCATGTAATCGGAGGTACGACATGGGACGCGGATGGCGTGGAGGCCGAGGCTGGCAGCAGGCCGAGGTACCGCCGGCGGACGACGCGGCGGCTTGGTTCGGCGGCCGGCTGCCCGACGGCTGGTTCACGGGCGCACCGGAGGTCACGGTCGACCGCGAAGAGATCATCGTGGTCGGCGAGCTCCCGGCGCTGACGGAGGAGCACGCGGACGACGCCGCCCGCGCGGCGGCCGAAGAGGGCCGGATCAGCCGGTACCGCGAGGAGACGCGCGACGAGCGGATCGAGATCGCCCGCCAGGCGGAGCACCGCTACCAGCGCAAGGTGGCGTGGGGCGCCCGTCTGGGCGGCACGACGGCACTGTTCACGACGCATTCGGCACCGGTGATGACGCGCTTGCGCCAGCCGGAGCGCCTGGTGCTGGACACGCTGGTGGACGCGGGTGTGGCGCGGTCGCGCTCGGACGCGCTGGCCTGGGCGGTGCGCCTGGTCGGCCAGCACGCGGACAGCTGGCTCGGCGAACTGCGGGAAGCGATGAGCAAGGTCGACGACCTGCGCTCGAAGGGACCCGACCTGGCGTGAGCCGTGGGGTGCCGCCGAGGTGGCACCCCACGGTCCAGCCGGAGCCGGGGGGCGGGGGGCCCCCCCCCCCGGGGGCCCCCCCCCCCCCCCCCGGTTCCGCCCCGCCCCCCCGCCCCCGCACCCCCGCCCGCCCCACCCCCGCGCGTTACGGGGGGGCGCGGCGGCCCCCCCCCCCCCCCCCCCCACGCCGCGTGTCGCACCGGGACAGC
>NZ_JBHVXZ010000117.1:0-18888 GCF_042881395.1 Amycolatopsis sp. NPDC058278
GGGGGGGGGGGGGGGGGCGGCCGGGGGGCGGGGGGCCCCCCCCCCCCCCCCACCACCCTCCCCTCGACCCCTCCCGATCCCCCGAGTCCCGCCCCCAATCACGCGAGTTCCGCCCCCAATCACGCGAGTTGCGGCCCCAATCACGTGAGTTGACCTCCGAATCACGCGAGTCGACCTCCCAGTCACGCGAGTCGACCCTCCAGTCACGCGGGCCGACTTTCCAGTGGCGCGCGCCGACCCCTCCAGGTACCCCGGTGCCCGCCATGGCCGCCCCTGCGTGACCGCCGCCACCGCGGTTTCGCCGCGTGCCCGCTCGCCGGTGCGAGATGACCGGAGGTGTGTCCCGCCCCGCGTCGCGCCCGTGACAGGATTGAGCCCATGTTGCGCTGGATCACCGCAGGTGAATCGCACGGACCCGCGCTGGCCGCCGTGCTCGAAGGCATGCCCGCCGGGGTCGCCGTCACCACCGCCGACGTCACCGAGCAGCTGGCCCGGCGCCGCCTCGGCTTCGGCCGCAGCCCGCGGATGGGCTTCGAGACCGACCACATCGAGTTCCTCGGCGGCGTCCGTCACGGCCGCACCCAGGGTGGCCCGGTCGCGGTGCAGATCGAGAACGCCGAGTGGCCCAAGTGGGAGCAGGTCATGGCGGCCGACCCGGTCGACCCGCAGATCCTCGAAGGCCTCGCGCGCAACGAACCGCTCACCCGGCCCCGCCCCGGCCACGCGGACCTGCCCGGCATGCAGAAGTACGGCTTCGACGAGGCCCGTCCCGTCCTGGAGCGCGCCAGCGCCCGGGAGACGGCGTCGCGGACCGCGCTCGGCACCGTCGCGCGCAACTTCCTGAAGCAGCTGCTCGACGTCGAGATCCTCAGCCACGTCGTTTCGATCGGCGGCGCGGACGCGCCCGAAGGCCCGCTGCCCGTCGCCGCCGACCTGGCCGCCATCGACGAGAGCCCGGTGCGCGCCTTCAGCCGGGAAGGCACCGACGCGATGGTCGCCGAGGTGGACGCCGTGCGGAAGGCCGGCGACACCGTCGGCGGCGTGATCGAGGTCCTCGCCTACGGTCTCCCGCCGGGCCTCGGCTCCCACGTCCACTGGGACCGCCGGCTCGACGCGCGGCTGGCCGGCGCGCTGATGGGCGTCCAGGCGATGAAGGGCGTCGAGGTCGGCGACGGCTTCACGACCGCCCGCCGCTGGGGCAGCCAGGCCCACGACGAGATCGACCGCGGCACCGGCCCGGTCGGCGTCACCCGCCGGTCCAACCGCGCGGGCGGCCTCGAAGGCGGCATCACCAACGGCGAGCCGCTGCGCGTCCGCGTGGCCATGAAGCCGATCTCGACCGTCCCCAAAGCACTGTCCACAGTAGACGTCAAGACGGGTGAGCCCGCGGTCGCGATCCACCAGCGGTCGGACGTCTGCGCGGTGCCCCGCGCCGGGGTCGTGCTGGAGTCGGTGGTGGCGCTCGTCCTCGCCGACGCCGCGCTCGAGAAGTTCGGCGGCGACTCGCTCGCCGAGAGCAAGCGCAACGCCGAGGCGTACCTCAAGGCCCTCGAGGAGCGGTGGTGAGTCCGCGCGCGGTGATCGTCGGGCCGCCCGGCTCGGGCAAGAGCACGATCGGCCCGCTGCTCGCCCAGGCGCTCGGCGTCGAATTCCGCGACAGCGACGACGACATCGTCGCGCGCGCCGGGCGCAGCATCTCCGACATCTTCGCCGAAGACGGGGAACCCGCCTTCCGCGCGCTGGAAGAGGAAGCGGTCGCCACCGCGCTGGCGGACCACGCGGGCGTGCTCTCCCTCGGCGGCGGCGCGCCGCTCACCCCGGGCACCCGGGCCCGGCTGGCCGAGCACACCGTCGTGTTCCTCAACGTCGGCCTGGCCGCGGGTGTGCAACGCACCGGCTTGTCGAGTGCGCGGCCGCTGCTGGCCGGGGTGAACCCCCGCGCCACCTTCAAGAAACTGCTCGACGAGCGGGTGCCCGTCTACCGCGGGGTCGCCACCGTCGAGATCGTTACCGACGACCGGACGCCCCCCGAGATCGTCGCGCACCTCGTGGCGGAGCTCGCCGCTCCCGCCGAAGCCAAGGAGTGAAACACCCGTGTCTGATCCGGTGCGCATCCCGGTGGCCACCGCCCAGCCCTACGACGTCGTGGTCGGGCGCGGCCTGCTCGGCGACCTCACCGAGCACCTGGCCGACGCCTCGAAGATCGCGCTGATCCACCCGCCCACGCTGACCGCCACGGCCGAGGCCATCCGCGACGAGCTCACCGCGGCGGGCCTCGAGGCCCACCGCGTCGAGATCCCGGACGCCGAGGACGGCAAGGCGCTGACCGTCGCGGGCTTCTGCTGGGAGGTGCTCGGCCGGATGGGGCTGGACCGCCGCGGCGCCGTGGTCGGCCTGGGCGGCGGCGCGGTCACCGACCTGGCCGGGTTCGTCGCGGGCACGTGGATGCGCGGGGTCCGGCTGGTCAACGTGCCGACGACGCTGCTCGGCATGGTCGACGCCTCGGTCGGCGGCAAGACCGGCATCAACACCGAGGCCGGCAAGAACCTCGTCGGGGTGTTCCACGAGCCGAGCGCGGTGTTCGTCGACCTCGCGACGCTGGAGACGCTGCCGCCGAACGAGCTCGTCGCCGGGATGGCCGAGGTCGTCAAGACCGGCTTCATCGCCGACCCGCGGATCCTCGAGCTGATCGAGGCCGACCCGGCCGCGGCGCTCGACCCGGCCGGTGACGTCCTGGCCGAGCTGGTCCGCCGGTCGATCCGGGTCAAGGCCGACGTGGTGGCCGCGGACCTGCGCGAGTCCGACCTGCGCGAGATCCTCAACTACGGCCACACCCTCGGCCACGCCATCGAGCGCCGCGAGCGGTACCGGTGGCGCCACGGCGCCGCGGTCAGCGTGGGCCTGGTGTTCGCCGCCGAGCTGGCGCGGCTGGCCGGGCGGCTCGACGACGCCACGGCCGCGCGCCACGCGTCCGTGCTGAAGCTGCTCGGCCTGCCGACGACCTACGACGCCGACGCGCTGCCGCAGCTGCTGGAAACCATGAAGGGCGACAAGAAGACCCGCTCCGGCGCGCTGCGGTTCGTCGTCCTCGACGACCTCGCCAAGCCCGGCCGGCTCGAAGGTCCGGACCCGGTGCTGCTCGCGGCCGCCTACTCGGCGATCGCGGCGGAGCCGGCCGGCAACAGCGGGAGCGTGCTGCTGTGAAGGTGTTCGTGTTCAACGGCCCCAACCTCGGCCGGCTCGGCAAGCGCGAGCCGTCGGTCTACGGCTCGACGACGCACGACGACCTGGCGGCGCTGTGCGTCAAGACCGGGGACGAGCTGGGGATCGAGGTCGAGGTCCGGCAGACCGACCACGAGGGCGAGCTGGTCGGCTGGCTGCACGAGGCCGCCGACGGCGGGCATCCGGTGGTCCTCAACGCCGGCGCGTGGACGCACTACTCGATCGCGGTGCGCGATGCCGCGGCGCAGCTGACCGCGCCGCTGATCGAGCTGCACATCTCGAACGTGCACAAGCGGGAGGAGTTCCGGCACCACAGCGTGCTGTCGGACATCGCGACGGCCGTCATCGCGGGCCTCGGCGTCGACGGCTACCCCCTCGCCCTGCGCTGGCTGGCCGCGCACCCGGGATGACCCTGCTGGTGACGCCGCGGCTGACGCTGCGGCCGCTGACCGAGGCCGACCGCGAAGCCGTCCTGAAGGTGTTCGCCGACCCCGAGATGAGCCGTTTCTTCGCCGCGGACTTCTCCGACCCGGCCGTGGCGAGCGCGATGGTGGACCGCCGGCTGGCCTACCGCGGCCCGGCCGGCCAGGGCCACTGGGTGATCGAGCGCGACGGCGAGGTGATCGGCGTCGCGCACCTGCGTCCTTCGTGGGAGCTGCCGGGCGGGGTGCCGGAACTGGGGTATTACGTCGCGAGCGCGCACGCCGGGCAGGGCCTGGCCACCGAGGCCGCCCGCGCGCTGCTCGGCCACGGGCTCGGCACGCTCGGGCTCCCGGCGGTGTGGGCGCTGGTCCACGAGCGGAACGCGGCGAGCCGGAAAGTGGCCGGGCGCCTGGGTTTCCTCGACGTCGGCAGCGGCGTCCACTACGGCGACCTGCACCGCGTGCTGGTCGCGCTGCCGGCGGCCCACGGGCGGCCGCACCACATCGAGCTGTGGGTGCCGGACCTCGCCGGAGCCGAGCGCAGCTGGGGCTGGCTGCTCGGCGAGCTGGGCTGGCGCGAATTCCAGCGCTGGCCGGCGGGGGTCAGCTGGCGGCTCGGCGGAACGTACCTGGTGGTCGAGGCGTCGCCGGCGCTGAGCGCGGCGGACCACGAGCGCACCCGGCCGGGCTTGAACCACCTGGCCCTGCACGTGGGCACGCGAGCGCAGGTCGACGACCTGGCCGCCCGCGCGCCGGACCACGGCTGGCGGCCGCTGTTCGCGGACCGGTACCCCCACGCGGGCGGCCCCGCCCACTACGCGGCGTACCTGGAGAACGAAGCCGGGTTCGAGGTCGAACTGGTCGCGGTCGAGGGGCCACCCGCGGGCGGATGACGCCGCCCGGGCGGTCGTGGCTCGGCCCGTCGCCACGATCGAAGGACCTCCGAACAGGAGCGCTGCCGCTCGGACGGGTGGCGCCTCGCTACACTCCGATGTCGTGCACCCGTTTCGTCGTGGGGGTCGGCGACCCGCTCGTGCCCTGTTCGCCAGTGTCCTGGCGGGGCTGCTGCTCGCGGGGTGCACCGAGGGGTACGCCCAGCCGCAGGCGGCCGGGGCGCAACCGGCGGTCGCGGGCGGGAAGACCGCCTCGCCGCCGCGGCCCACCGACGTCGATCTTCCTTCGGGTGACCCCCGGCAGAGTGGTGGAGTCATCGCCGCCGGTGGGGCCGACGCCGTCTACAACTACGGACCGTCGGTGCTGCTCGACCGGGGGCAGACCCGGATGTGGTGGTGCAGCCAGTACGGCGGTGCCGGGCCGGCCGGGGACGACATCCTCTACGCGCAGGCGCCGTCGTCCGACGGGCCGTTCACCGGACCGGACGGCGGGATCCCGGCCGCCGTGTTCTCCGGGGCGCCCGGGCAGTTCGACGGCATGCACACCTGCGACCCGTCCGTGCTGCGCGTCGGCTCGACGTACTACCTGTACTACACCGGCGCCGCCGGCGACCACGCGCTCGGCAACTCGATCGGGCTCGCGACCAGCGCCGACGGGATCCACTGGACCCGCGCGGCCGGCGGGCGGCCGATCCTCGGGCCGTCGCACGACGTGCACCGCGCGAACGTCTACGGCGCGGGCCAGCCGTCGGTGGTCTACCTCGACGGCTGGTTCTACCTGATGTTCACCGACACCACCGGCCGCGCCACGGGCGACAACGGCGCGGGGCAGTTCCTGCTCCGCTCGCGTGACCCGGCGTTCGGGTCGGGCGTGCAGGCCTTGGACGTCGGCGGGTTCGTGCCGGTGGCGTCGACCTCGGCGCCGCGCGCCCGGTCGATCGTCGACGGGTTCAGCGCGGACCTGATGTGGGTGGGCGCGCTCGCCGCGTTCGTCGTCGCGCACGAGACCGACGGCGGGACGACGCTGACGTTCTGGACCGCGGACTTCACCGAGCACCCGTACCGGCCCGTGCTGATCCCCGGGCCGTGGCAGGAGGGGCCGGGCCTGGTGCGCCGCGCGGACGGGCACGCGCCGCTGGCGCCGGCCGACCCGTGCGACCGGGTGCCGTTCGACGTGGTGCGCGCGACCTCGCTGGGCGGCGCCGCGGCCCCGACCGACCTGCGGCACTTCGGGCTCGAGCTGCGGGGCAGCCGGGCCTGCGAGAACCCCGGCCGGGTGGCCGCGACGTTCGACGGCGTGACGGCCCCCTCCCCGGAACGGACGATGGACCTGGTCCGGGCGGGCGCACGGGTCCGCGTGGACCGCCGCGCGGTGGCGGCGGCGCTGGCCGGCGAGGTCCTCGACCGGACACCGGCGGCGCTGGCGACGCTCCCGCTGGCGACGCGGCTGCGCTCGGGCGCGGAGGCGGTGCGGGCACCGGACCGCGGCGCGGCCTTCGTGCTGGACGGCCACCGCTGGCCGATCCCCGACGGGGGTGTGGTGGACGCCAACGGCTCGGTGGCCCACCCGGTGACGACGGCCCAGTGGGACGGCTACCCGCCGGGGTCATCGCTGGTGGGGTGAGCGCGGAATTCTTGCCGGACGCGGTGACGGCCCGCCGGGATCGCTACCCCTGCGGCTCCTCGCCCGACTCCGGCGACCGCCCGATCCGCCCGCCCACGAACAGCCCGAGCCCGGCCGGGATCAGCACCAGCAGCGCCGAGAACGCCGCCCCGCCCGTCAATGCCCCGCCCAGCTCGGACACGCCCGTCTGGTCCACGAACACCGCCCGGCCGATCACGTACAGGATCCCCGCGACCGGTCCCGCGATCAGCGCGGAAACGAACCACACGCGCCCGCGGTCGGGCAGGCCGCGCCACGCGTCCAGGGCGCTCCACAACGCCGCCGCCCCGACCAGCACCGCCAGGGCCAGGGAAACCGCCAGCGTCTGGTCGGTCGGGTGGTAGACGGCGTACTTGGCCAGCAGCGTGATGGCCACTCCGTGCAGCACCGCCATCACCAGTCCGCGAATCACCCAGGCGCTCATCCTGCGGAGTGTAGGCGGCCTACTGGCGAGTCGCTTCCCCCGGGAAGCACGCGCACTAGGGTGGACGGGTGCCTGAAACCCATGGACGACGCCGGGCGGCGCTGCGCGGGCTCCTGACCGGAGCCGGTGTCGATGCGCTGCTGGTCACCGATCTGCTGAACATCCGTTACCTGACCGGGTTCACCGGCTCGAACGCCGCCGTTCTCCTGCACGCCGGCGGCGACGACAAGACGCTCTTCTGCACCGACGGCCGCTACACCACCCAGTCGGCCGCCGAGGTGCCCGATCTCGAGACCGTCGTCGACCGGGCCAGTGCCGCCGCCCTCGTGGCCCGAGCCGCCGGGGACACCAAGACCTACGGGCGGCTCGGGTTCGAGAGCCAGCACGTCAGCGTCGAGAGCTACGAAGCGCTCCGGGAGCGGGTGCCCCTGAAGCGGACGCCCGGCCTCGTCGAGCAGCTGCGCGAAGTCAAGGACGAAGCCGAGGTCGAAGCGCTGCGCCAGGCGTGCGCCGCCGCCGACCGGGCGCTGGACGACCTGGTCGCCGCCGGGGGGCTGCGGCCCGGGCGGACGGAGCTGGAAATCGCCCGTGACCTGGAGAACCGGATGCTGGAGCACGGCTCTTCGGCACCCAGCTTCGCCTCCATCGTCGCCGCCGGCGCGCACTCCGCCATCCCGCACCACCAGCCGACGCACGCCGAGCTCGAGCGCGGCGACTTCGTCAAGCTGGACTTCGGCGCCACCGTCGACGGCTACCACTCCGACATGACGCGCACCTTCGTCCTCGGCGAGCCCGCGGACTGGCAGCGGGAGGTGTACGACCTCGTGCACGCCGCCCAGGCGGCCGGGGTCGCCGCCGTCGTGCCGGGCACCGAGGTGTCCGATGTGGACGCCGCCGCCCGGACGGTGATCGCGGACGCGGGCCACGGCGAGCACTTCGCGCACGGCCTCGGGCACGGCGTCGGCCTGCAGATCCACGAGGCGCCCAGCTTCGCCGCGACGGGCGTCGGTACACTGGCCGCCGGTATGGCGGTCACCGTCGAGCCCGGCGTGTACCTGGCGGGGCGCGGTGGCGTGCGCATCGAGGACACGCTCGTCGTGCGGGCGGGGGAGCCCGAACTCCTCACCCTGAGCACCAAGAACCTCGTGGTCGTCTGACAGCGGCCCCGAACCCGAAGATTCGACACAGGAGACTGCAAGCTCGTGGCCACGACCAACGACCTGAAGAACGGGCTCGTCCTCAACCTCGAGGGCCAGCTGTGGACCGTCACCGCGTTCCAGCACGTCAAGCCGGGCAAGGGCGGCGCCTTCGTGCGCACGACGCTCAAGCACGTGCTGACCGGCAAGGTGGTCGACAAGACGTTCAACGCGGGCACGAAGGTCGAGACGGCCACGGTGGACCGCCGGAACATGACCTACCTGTACAAGGACGGCCAGGACTTCGTGTTCATGGACGGCGACACCTACGACCAGATCACCGTGCTGGCCTCGGTCGTCGGCGACAACGCCAACTACATGCTCGAGAACACCGAGGTCCAGGTCGCGGTCCACGAGAACGAGGCGCTCTACATCGAGCTCCCGACCTCGGTCGAGATCGTCATCCAGCACACCGACCCGGGCCTGCAGGGCGACCGTTCCACCGGCGGCACCAAGCCGGCGACGCTGGAGACCGGCGCGGAGATCCAGGTCCCGCTGTTCCTGTCCACCGGCGAGAAGATCAAGGTCGACACCCGCGACGGCCGTTACCTGGGCCGCGTCTCCAGCTGATGCCGACGTCGAAACCCCACCCGAACCGCGGCGGCGCGATCAGCCGCCGGCAGGCCCGCCGGCGCGCGGTGGAGATGCTGTACGAGGCCGTGCAGCGCGACACCGACGCGGTGACGCTGCTGGCCGACCGGGTCGGCGCGACCGAGGTCGACCCGATCGGGGACTACACGATCAGCCTGGTCGAGGGCGTGACCGCCCGGAAGACGCAGATCGACGAGCTGCTGGCCGAGCACGCGCAGGGCTGGACCCTGGACCGGATGCCGAAGGTCGACCTCGCGGTGCTGCGGGTCGGGGTCTACGAGCTGCTCTGGGCCGAGGACGTGCCGGACCCGGTCGCGATCGACGAGGCCGTCGGCCTGGCGAAGGAACTGTCCACGGACGACTCGCCGCGGTTCGTCAACGGCGTCCTGGGCCGGATCGGCACGATCGCCGACCGCCTGCGCGCCGTGCTCTGACGAAGAAGAACAACATCCGGGTGCTGCGGGCCCCCCGACGAATCAGTGAGCGTCTCCGGTGCCCCACCGAGGGACGCTCACTGCGTCGGTACAGCACACGAGGGGATCAGTCCTCCTTGGAAGGACGCGCCTCCGGCGGCAGGACGCCCCAGTCGATGAGCTGCTCGGTCAGCTCGCCCGGGGTCATGTCGTAGATGATCGCCAGGGACCGCAGGTCCTCGGTGCGGATCGAGAGCACCTTGCCGTTGTAGTCGCCGCGCTGGCTCTGGATCGTCGCCGCGTAGCGGGCCAGCGGGCCCACCTTTTCGGCCGGCAGCTGCTGCAGGCGCTCCAGGTTGATCACGATCTTGGTGGCGGGCTCGGCACCGGAGGGGACCCGGCCCTCGGGCAGCAGCTCGACCACCGGCACACCGTAGAAGTCGGCCAGCTCGGCCAGCTTCTGGACGGTGACGGCGCGGTCGCCACGCTCGTACGAGCCGACGACGACGGCCTTCCAGCGCCCACCGGACTTCTGCTCGACCCCGTGCAGGGACAGGCCCTGCTGCTGGCGGATCCCGCGGAGCTTGGCCCCGAGCGCCTTGGCGTAATCGCCCATCTGGTCGTTCTCCGTTCTTCACCCCCTCCCGGTCGGGGTGACCGGGCCGGGGGACTCGCTGAGTCGAATACTCAGAGTAATGGTTACGCATTGTTGTCACCAGGTCAAGCAGAAGCTTGCCGCGAATCACGCCACACCACCCGGAAGACTGAGCAAAGTGCCTGCTACTGTCGGTGGGAAAGCCCCGACCAGCAGGGGAACAGACGTCCTTTAAGGACCCGTCCGGTGAGGCGGGGAAGGAGTCCGGTTTGTCGTCACGCCCGCGTGACGCGGCTGGTTCGGCCGGGGAGCGCGAGCTCCTGACGGCCGGCGATGTCGCGCGCACGATCGCCCGAATGGCCCATCAGGTCATCGAAAAGACCGCGAACGGTGCGGAGAGCACTACCCCGCCCGTGTTGCTCGGCATCCCGTCCCGGGGCACGCCGCTCGCGGTCCGCCTGGCCGACAAGATCGGCGAGTTCTCCGGGGTCCGCCCGCCCACCGGCGCCCTCGACGTCACCCTCTACCGGGACGACCTCCGCCGCCGCCCGCCGCGCGCGCTCGAACAGACGCAGCTGCCCACCGACGGCATCGACGACCGCGTCGTGATCTTGGTCGACGACGTCCTCTTCTCCGGCCGGACGATCCGGGCCGCGCTCGATGCCCTGCGTGATCACGGCCGCCCCCGCGCGGTCCAGCTGGCCGTGCTGGTCGACCGCGGTCACCGCGAGCTGCCGATCCGCGCCGACTACGTGGGCAAGAACGTCCCGACCGCCCGCACCGAGGGCGTGTCCGTCCTGCTGGCCGAGATCGACGGCCGGGACGCGGTCCTGCTGCGCCCTTCCAAGGCCGACACTGCTGCTGGAGAGGACTCGTGAAACACCTGCTCGCCACCGACGGCCTGGACCCGGCGCTGGCCACGGCCGTGCTCGACACCGCCGACGAGCTGAAGCACACGCTGCTCGGCCGCGAGGTCAAGAAGCTGCCGACGCTGCGCGGCCGCACGGTGATCACCCTGTTCTACGAGAACTCGACCCGCACCCGGGTGTCGTTCGAGATCGCCGGCAAGTGGATGAGCGCGGACGTGATCAACGTCTCCGCGTCCAGCTCCTCGGTCAACAAGGGGGAGTCCCTTCGCGACACCGCGCTGACGCTGGCCGCGGCGGGCGCCGACTGCGTGATCGTCCGCCACCCCGCCAGCGGCGCCGCCCAGCGGCTCTCGGAGTGGCTGGCCGAACCCGGCACGTCCGTGGTCAACGCCGGCGACGGCACCCACGAGCACCCGACGCAGGCGCTGCTCGACGCGGCGACCCTGCGCGAGCGGCTCGGGTCGCTGAAGGACCGCCGGATCGCCATCGTCGGGGACGTCCTGCACAGCCGGGTCGCCCGCTCGAACATCCACCTGCTCTCGGCCCTGGGCGCCGAAGTCGTGCTCGTCGCGCCGCCGACGTTGCTGCCTTACGGCGTGGAAAGCCTTCCGGTGACCGTTTCGCACGACCTGGACGCCGAGCTGCCCGCGGTCGACGCGGTGATGATGCTGCGGGTCCAGGCGGAACGGATGACTGGCGGGGGCCCAGGGCAGAGCTTCTTCCCGAGCGCACGCGAGTACTCGATCTCCTACGGCCTCTCGGAACGGCGGCAGAAGCTGCTGCCGGACCACGCGGTCGTCCTGCACCCCGGCCCGATGCTGCGCGGGATGGAGATCGCGAGCGCGGTCGCCGACTCCCCGGCCTCGGCCATCACCGAACAGGTCCGCAACGGCGTGCACGTCCGCATGGCGGTCCTCTACCACCTTCTGGCCAGCGAAGGAGCCGCCGCGTGAGCACCGTGATCCAGGGCGCCCGCCCCTACGGCGAAGGCGACCCGGTCGACGTCCTGGTCGAAGACGGCGTGATCACCGCGATCGGCGCCGTCGACGTTCCCGAAGACGCCGAAGTGATCGACGCGGGCGGGCAGGTGCTGCTCCCCGGGTTCGTCGACCTGCACACCCACCTGCGCGAACCCGGCCGCGAGGACACCGAGACGATCGACACCGGCTCGGCCGCGGCGGCGCTCGGCGGGTACACCGCGGTGTTCGCCATGGCCAACACCGACCCGGTCGCCGACAACGCCGTGATCGTCGAGCACGTCTGGCGGCGCGGGCAGGAGGTAGGCCTGGTCGACGTCCACCCGGTCGGCGCGGTCACCGTCGGGCTCAAGGGCGAGAAGCTCGCCGAGCTGGGCACGATGGCGGCGTCGCAGGCGCGGGTGAAGGTGTTCTCCGACGACGGCCTCTGCGTCGCCGACCCGCTGCTCATGCGCCGGGCGCTGGAGTACTCGACCGCGCTCGACGTCGTCATCGCTCAGCACGCGGAGGAGCCGCGGCTGACCGTCGGCGCCCAGGCCCACGAGGGCGAGCGCGCGTCCCGGCTCGGCTACACCGGCTGGCCCGCCGCGGCGGAAGAGTCCATCGTGGCCCGCGACTGCCTGCTGGCGCTGCACGCCAACGCGCGGCTGCACGTCTGCCACGTCTCCACCACGGGCACCGCGGACGTGCTGGCCTGGGCCAAGGGGCGCGGCACGAAGGTGACGGCCGAGGTCACGCCGCACCACCTGCTGCTCACCGACGAGCGCCTGGCCACCTACGACCCGGTGAACAAGGTGAACCCGCCGCTGCGCACTCAGTCGGACACCGCGCGGCTCCGGGCCGCGCTGGCCGAGGGCGTCATCGACTGCGTCGCCACCGACCACGCGCCGCACGCCGTGCAGGACAAGGACACCGAGTGGAGCGCGGCCCGGCCGGGCATGCTCGGGCTGCAGACGGCGCTGTCCATCGTGGCCGAGACGATGGTCCGCACCGGCCTGCTGGACTGGCGCGGCGTCGCCCGCGTCATGAGCGAGCGGCCCGCCGAGATCGGCAACCTGGCCGACCAGGGCCGGCCGATCGCCGTGGGGGAGCCGGCGAACCTGACGCTCGTCGACCCGGATGCCGAGTGGACCGTCCGCGGCGCGGAGCTGGCCAGCATCGCGGCCAACACCCCGTACGAGGGAATGCGGCTGCCCGGCGTGGTGACCGCGACGCTGCTGCGCGGGCGGATCACCGCGCGGGACGGGAAGATCTGCTGATGGAGCGCTTCTGGCTCGTGCTGGCGATCGTCGCCTTCTTCCTGCTCTGCCTCTGGGGCATGTACGTGGGCTGGCGGCGCAAGTCCCGCTCGCAGAGCGCCCAGGTGCCGCCGTTCCCCGCGATCCCCTCGGATGCCGGCGAGGTGCTGCTGGAGTCCACCGGCGTCTACCTGGCGACGACGATCGCGGGGGAGTGGCAGAACCGGATCGTCACCCGCGGCGCGGGGCTGCGCACCGGCGCGGTCTGGCGCCTGCACGACGGCGGTGTCGCCGTCGAGCGCGGGGGAGCGCCCGACTTCTGGATCCCGCGCGATGCCATCACCGGTGTCCGGCGGGACAAGAAGATCGCCGGGAAGGTGATGGGCACCGAGGCGCTGCTGGTCGTCACCTGGCGGCTCGGTGAAACCGAACTCGACACCGGCTTCCGCGGCGACGACCTCGACGACTATCCACAATGGATCGAACAGCTCAAGATCAAGGGAGGTGCCCAGTGAACGCGCGCGCTCAGGCCGCACTGGTGCTCGAAGACGGCCGGGTGTTCCGCGGCGCTGCCTACGGCGCGCAGGGGCGAACCCTCGGCGAGGCGGTGTTCTGCACCGGCATGACCGGGTACCAGGAGACGCTGACCGACCCGTCCTACCACGGGCAGATCGTGGTGCAGACCGCGCCGCAGATCGGCAACACCGGCTGGAACGACGAGGACGACGAGTCCTCGAAGATCTGGGTCAACGGTTACGTGGTGCGCGACCCCGCCCGCACGCCGTCCAACTGGCGCTCTCGCCGGACGTTGGACGAGGAACTGGTGCGTCAGGGCATCGTCGGCATCGCCGAGGTCGACACCCGCTCGCTGACCCGCCACCTGCGCGAGCTCGGCGCGATGCGTGCCGGCGTGTTCTCCGGTGACGCGCTCGGCACCGTCGACGACATGGTCGCTTCGGTGCTGGAGAGCCCGAAGATGGAAGGTGCCGACCTGGCGGGCCAGGTTTCGACGCCCCAGCCGTACGTGGTCTCGCCGTCCGGCGAAGTCCGCTTCCGGGTGGCGGCGCTGGACCTGGGCATCAAGTCCAACACCCCGCGCCAGATGGTCAAGCGCGGCATCGAGGTGCACGTGCTGCCGTCGACTTCGTCGCTGGACGACCTGCTGGCGATCGAGCCGGACGGGGTGTTCCTGTCGAACGGGCCCGGCGACCCGGCCACGACGACGCACGCCACCGAGCTGACCAAGCAGGTCCTGGGCCGCGAGATCCCGCTGTTCGGCATCTGCTTCGGCAACCAGGTCCTGGGCCGCGCGCTCGGCCTGGGGACGTACAAGATGCGCTACGGCCACCGCGGCATCAACATCCCGGTGATCGACGTGGCGACCCGGTCCGTGGCGATCACCGCGCAGAACCACGGGTTCGCGTTGGAAGGCGAGCCGGGACAGCGTTTCGAGTCCCCGTTCGGCGCGGCGCAGATCAGCCACTACTGCCCCAACGACGACACGGTCGAGGGCGTCCGGGCGCTGGACGTCCCGGCGTTCTCGGTCCAGTACCACCCCGAAGCCGCAGCCGGCCCGCACGACGCGGCGCCGCTGTTCGACGATTTCGTTTCGCTCATGGAGAAGAAGGCCTGATGCCGAAGAGGACGGACATCCAGCACGTGCTGGTGATCGGCTCCGGGCCGATCGTGATCGGGCAGGCCGCGGAGTTCGACTACTCCGGTACCCAGGCCTGCCGGGTGCTGCGCAGCGAGGGGCTGCGCGTGTCGCTGGTGAACTCGAACCCGGCGACCATCATGACCGACCCCGAGTTCGCCGATGCCACCTACATCGAGCCGGTGACGCCGGACTTCGTGGAGAAGGTCATCGCCGCCGAGAGTGAACGCGGGTACCCCGTCGATGCGCTGCTGGCGACCCTCGGCGGGCAGACCGCGCTGAACTGCGCCGTCGCGCTGCACGAGCGGGGGGTGCTCGACAAGTACGGCGTCGAGCTGATCGGTGCCGACATCGACGCCATCCAGCGCGGTGAGGACCGGCAGAAGTTCAAGGACATCGTGCGCACCATCGGCGCCGACGTCCCGCGCAGCCGCGTCTGCCACGACATGGACGAGGTCCGCGACACCGTCAAGGAGCTCGGCCTGCCGGTCGTGATCCGGCCGTCCTTCACCATGGGCGGGCTCGGCTCCGGCATGGCGCACACGCCCGAGGACCTCGAGCGGCTCGCCTCCACCGGGCTCGCCGAGTCTCCGGTCACCGAGGTGCTCATCGAGGAGAGCGTGCTCGGCTGGAAGGAGTACGAGCTCGAGCTGATGCGCGACAAGCACGACAACGTCGTGGTCGTCTGCTCGATCGAGAACATCGACGCGATGGGCGTGCACACCGGCGACTCGGTCACCGTCGCGCCGACGATGACCCTCACCGACCGCGAGTACCAGGTGATGCGGGACGTCGGCATCGCCGTGCTGCGCGAAGTCGGCGTCGACACCGGTGGCTGCAACATCCAGTTCGCGATCAACCCGCGCGACGGCCGGATGGTCGTCATCGAGATGAACCCGCGCGTGTCGAGGTCTTCCGCGCTGGCGTCGAAGGCCACCGGCTTCCCGATCGCCAAGATCGCCGCGAAGCTCGCCATCGGCTACACCCTCGACGAGATCCAGAACGACATCACCGGCGAGACGCCGGCGGCGTTCGAGCCCACTTTGGACTACGTCGTCGTGAAGATGCCGCGGTTCGCCTTCGAGAAGTTCCCCGGCGCGGACCCGACGCTGACCACGACGATGAAGAGCGTCGGCGAGGCGATGTCGTTCGGCCGCAGCTTCCCCGAGGCGCTCGGCAAGGTGATGCGGTCGATCGAGACCAAGGCGACCGGGTTCTGGACGCTGCCCGACCCCGACGGCGCGACGCTGGAGTCCACTTTGGACGAGCTGCGCACGCCGCACGAAGGCCGGCTGTACGAAGTGGAGCGGGCGCTGCGGCTCGGGGCCACCGTCGAGCAGGTCCACGAAGCGAGTGGCATCGACCCGTGGTTCATCGACCAGATCGCCTACATCGGCGAGGTCGGCGCCGAAGTCCGCGACGCGCCCGTGCTCGACGGCGAACTGCTGCGCCGCGCCAAGCGCACGGGTCTCTCGGACCGCCAGATCGCCGCGCTGCGGCCGGAACTGGCCGGCGAGGACGGCGTCCGCACCCTCCGCCACCGCCTCGGCGTGCGGCCGGTGTTCAAGACCGTCGACACCTGCGCGGCCGAGTTCGCCGCCAAGACGCCGTACCACTACTCCGCCTACGAGTCCGACCCCGAGGCCCAGTCCGAAGTGGCCGTCCAGTCGGAGAAGCCGAAGGTGCTCATCCTCGGCAGCGGCCCGAACCGGATCGGGCAGGGCATCGAGTTCGACTACTCCTGCGTGCACGCGGCGATCGCGTTGCGGGAGGCCGGGTTCGAGGCCGTGATGGTCAACTGCAACCCGGAAACCGTGTCCACCGACTACGACACGTCCGACCGGCTGTACTTCGAGCCGCTGTCCTTCGAGGACGTCCTCGAGGTCGTGCACGCCGAGCAGGCGTCCGGCACGGTCGCCGGCGTCATCGTCCAGCTCGGCGGCCAGACCCCGCTGGGCCTGGCGAAGCGGCTCGCCGACGCCGGTGTCCCCGTGGTCGGGACGCCGCCGGAGGCCATCCACCTGGCCGAGGACCGCGGCGCGTTCGGCGAGGTGCTCACCGACGCCGGGCTGCCCGCGCCGCGCTACGGCACGGCGACGTCGTTCGAAGGCGCCAAGCGGATCGCCGACGAGATCGGCTACCCGGTGCTGGTCCGGCCGTCCTACGTGCTCGGCGGACGCGGCATGGAGATCGTCTACGACGAGGAGACCCTGGCCGGCTACATCAGCCGCGCCACGGAGATCACGCCCGAGCACCCGGTGCTGGTGGACCGCTTCCTCGACGACGCCATCGAAATCGACGTCGACGCGCTGTTCGACGGCGAGGAGCTCTACCTCGGCGGTGTCATGGAGCACATCGAGGAAGCCGGCATCCACTCCGGCGACTCCTCGTGCGCGCTGCCGCCGATCACGCTCGGCCACACCGACCTGCAGGCGGTCCGCCGCTCCACCGAGGCGATCGCCCGCGGGGTGGGCGTGCGCGGGCTCCTGAACGTCCAGTACGCGCTCAAGGACGACGTCCTGTACGTCCTGGAGGCCAACCCGCGCGCGTCGCGGACGGTGCCGTTCGTGTCCAAGGCGACGGCGGTGCCGCTGGCCAAGGCCGCCGCGCTGATCATGACCGGCTCGACGATCAAGGACCTGCGCGGGAGCGGGGTCCTGCCGGCCGAAGGCGACGGCGGCCGGATGCCGGCCGATTCGCCGGTCGCGGTGAAGGAAGCCGTGCTGCCCTTCCACCGCTTCCGCACCCCTGAAGGGCACGGCGTGGATTCATTGCTGGGCCCGGAGATGAAGTCCACCGGCGAGGTGATGGGCGTCGACGTCGACTTCGGCAAGGCGTTCGCGAAGTCGCAGAGCGGCGCGTACGGCTCACTGCCGACGTCCGGGCGCGTGTTCGTCTCGGTGGCCAACCGCGACAAGCGCTCGCTGGTGTTCCCGGTGAAGCGGCTGGCGGACCTCGGGTTCGAGATCCTCGCCACCTCCGGTACCGCGGAAGTGCTGCGGCGCAACGGGATCCCGTGCACGGTCGTGCGCAAGCACTACGAAGGTTCGACCGAGGCCGAGCCGAACATCGTGGACGTCATCCTGAACGGCGACGTCGACATGGTGATCAACACCCCGTACGGGAACAGCGGTCCGCGCGTCGACGGCTACGAAATCCGCACCGCCGCGGTGTCGCGGGACATCCCGTGCGTGACGACCGTGCAGGGCGCCGCGGCGGCCGTGCACGGCATCGAAGCGCTGATCCGGGGCGACATCGGGGTCAAGTCCCTGCAGGAGCTGCAGGCGGCGCTGAAGGCGAAGTCGTGAGCGGGCGGGAGCGGTTCGGGGCGCGGCTGGCCAAGGCCGTCGCGGCCCGCGGCCCGCTGTGCGCCGGGATCGACCCCCACCCGGGCCTGATCGAGGCCTGGGGGCTCCCGGTGGACGTCTCGGGCCTGGAACGGTTCGCGCTGTCCGCCACGGAGGTCCTGGCGGCGCACGCGGCCGTCGTGAAGCCGCAGTCGGCGTTCTTCGAAAGTTTCGGAGCGGCCGGCGTCCGGGTGCTGGGGCGGGTCGTCGAGACCGCCCGCGACGCCGGGGCGCTGGTGCTCTTGGACGTCAAACGCGGCGACATCGGGTCCACGATGGGTGCCTACACCGCCGCGTACGTCGCCGAGGGTGCGGCGATCGCCGCCGACGCGATCACCGTTTCGCCGTACCTCGGCTTCGGCTCTTTGGCCCAATGCGCCGAAACGGCCGTCTCGGCGGGACGCGGCATCTTCGTGCTTGCCCGGACTTCGAACCCGGAAGCGGGCGAGGTGCAGAACGCGAAGCTGCCCGACGGGCGCACGGTCGCGCAGGCGATCGTCGACTCGGCCGCGGCACTCAACGCAGGCGCGGAACCGCTCGGCGATGTGGGTGTCGTGGTCGGGGCCACCGTTCCGCCGGGAGAGCTGGATCTTTCGCGGTTGAACGGTCCGGTGCTGGCACCCGGTTTCGGGGCCCAGGGAGCCACTGTGGCCGATTTGCGGGCCCTGTTCGGTGCGTCCCTGCCGGGCGTGCTGCCCGCGTCGTCCCGGGACATCCTGAAGCACGGTCCGGAGCAAGCGGCTTTGCGCCAAGCGGTCGAACGGGTCGCCGAAGTGCTGGCCGACCCGCAGGAAAACGGCCAATAGCAGGGGCCGGAACGGGCCCCCACCAGGCACCCCCGCATTGTGGCCGGTGCTCACGGGTGGGTACCGTCGCGTCACCCACCCAGTTTTGAGAACTACCGGAGGAAAACGTGGCACTTCCCCAGCTGACAGAGGAACAGCGCGCTGCGGCGCTGGAGAAGGCCGCCGCCGCTCGCCGCATCCGTGCTGAGCTGAAGGAGCGGCTGAAGCGGGGCGGTACCACTCTGGTCGACGTGCTGAAGCAGGCCGAGGAGAACGAAGTCCTCGGCAAGATGAAGGTTTCGGCTCTGCTCGAGGCCCTCCCGGGCGTCGGCAAGGTCCGCGCGCAGCAGACCATGGAACGACTGGAGATCGCCCCCAGCCGTCGCCTTCGCGGCCTCGGCGACCGGCAGCGCAAGGCGCTGCTGGCCGAGTTCAGCGGCGAGTGAACGGCGCCGGTCGTGACTACCCGGTGAGCCGGGGCGCCGACCGCGGTGGGGGGGGCGGGAGCGGGCAGGCCCCCCCCCCCCCCCCCACCCCCCGAAGCGGGGGCGGGGGGGTGGGGCGTCCGGGCGGGGGGGGGGGGGGGCGGACACAGGGGC
>NZ_JBHVXZ010000117.1:18898-31588 GCF_042881395.1 Amycolatopsis sp. NPDC058278
GTGTTCTGGGCCTTGTTAACGGCGCGGGTCGTTACTACCGGTTGGGCGGGGGCGCCGCCGGGGTGGGTGCGCGGGTGTGGGGGGACCTCCCCCGGCCCCGGCTCACCGTCGTATCGGGGCCTTCGGGAGTCGGGAAGTCGAGCGTGGTGGGCGAGCTGCGGAAGCTGGAGCCCGATGTCTGGTTCAGCGTCTCGGTCACCACGCGCAAGCCGCGTCCCGGCGAAGTCGACGGGGCGCACTACCACTTCGTCGACCGCGCGGAGTTCGACGCCATGGTCGCCGACGGCCGGCTGCTGGAATGGGCCGAGTTCGCCGGCAACTGCTACGGCACCCCGCGCGAGCCGGTCGAGAAGGCCCTCGCCGAGGGCCGCCCGGCCGTCCTGGAGATCGAGCTGCAGGGCGCCCGCCAGGTCCGCGCGGCGATGCCGGAGGCCCGGCTGGTGATGCTGATGCCGCCGTCGTGGGAGGAACTGGTCGGCAGGCTCACCGGGCGCGGCACCGAAAACGAGGCCGCGGTGCAGGCCCGGCTGGCCGAAGCGGAGCGCGAGCTGGCGGCGGCGGGGGAGTTCGACCACCGCCTCGTCAACGCCGACGTGCGGGAGGCCGCCGGGCACTTGCTAAACTTGATTACAGCTGATCAGTTTTCCGACGAAGCGGAGCACCACGAGTGACCACCCCTGCGATCCTGACCGAAGAGCTCGAGGGCATCACCAGCCCCCCGATCGACGACCTGCTCGAGAAGGTCAGCTCGAAGTACGCGCTGGTGATCTACTCGGCGAAGCGCGCCCGCCAGATCAACGACTACTACGCCCAGCTGGGCGAGGGCCTGCTCGAGTACGTCGGCCCGCTCGTCGAGCCGGGCCCGCGCGAGAAGCCGCTCTCGATCGCGCTGCGCGAGATCCACGGCGGCCTGCTCGAGCACACCGAGGGTGAGTAAACCCCGCATCGTCCTGGGCGTGGGCGGCGGGATCGCCGCCTACAAGGCCTGTGAGGTCCTGCGCGGGCTGACCGAATCCGGTCACGACGTCCGCGTGGTCCCCACCGAAGCCGCGCTGAACTTCGTCGGCGCGGCGACCTTCGAAGCCCTCTCGGGGCACCCGGTGCACACGGGCGTGTTCACCGAGGTCCCCGAGGTCCAGCACGTCCGCGTCGGCAAGGAAGCCGACCTGGTCCTGGTCGTCCCGGCCACGGCGAACCTGCTCGCCAAGGCCGCCCACGGCCTCGCGGACGACCTGCTGACCAACACCCTGCTCACCGCCCGGTGCCCGGTCGCCTTCTTCCCGGCGATGCACACGGAGATGTGGGAGCACCCCGCGACCCGCGACAACGTCGCCCTGCTGCGCTCGCGCGGCGTGGTCGTCACCGAGCCCGATGCCGGCCGGTTGACCGGCGCCGACACCGGCAAGGGCCGCCTGGCGAACCCGGCCGAGATCGTGGACCTGGCCCGGCTGCTGCTGGCCCGCCCCGACGCCCTCCCGCGCGACCTCGAAGGCGTCCGCGTGGTGATTTCGGCGGGCGGCACCCGCGAACCCCTCGACCCGGTGCGCTACCTGGGCAACCGCTCGTCCGGCAAGCAGGGCTACGCGCTGGCCCGCGTCGCCGCCCAGCGCGGCGCCGACGTCACGCTGGTCACCGCGCACACCGTCGCCCTGCCGGACCCGGCGGGCGCGACCGTGGAGCACGCCTCGACGGCCGAGCAGCTGCGGCAGGCGGTGCACGCCGCGGCCGAGTCGGCGGACGTCGTCGTGATGGCCGCCGCCGTCGCCGACTTCCGGCCGGCGAACCGGGCCGAGCACAAGATCAAGAAGTCCGACGACCAGCCGGACCCAGTCATCACGCTCGAACGCAATGCCGACATTCTCGCGGAATTGGTGCAAAACCGGCGTCCCGGTCAGGTCGTCGTGGGATTCGCCGCGGAAACCGGCGACGCGCAGGGCAGCGTTCTCGACCACGCCCGTGCGAAGCTGAAGCGCAAGGGCTCGGATCTCCTGGTGGTGAACGCCGTCGGCGACGGCAAGGCGTTCGGCACGGAGGACAATTCGGGCTGGCTGCTGGGGGCCGACGGCACCGAAATCCCGATCCCGCTGGGCGCGAAGGCCGAACTCGCGTCCACATTGTGGGACGCTGTTGTGAGCTTCATGAAGCGTTGACCGTCCCTGGAGCGATATCAGTACGCTTGCACAGGTAAGGGGTGCCTAACCCACCGGGCATCCGACGACTAGGTGAGGAAGTGACGGCCACCGTGACCGCGTCCAGCAGCAGATTGTTCACCTCGGAGTCGGTGACCGAAGGACACCCCGACAAGATTTGCGACGCCATCAGCGATTCGATCCTCGACGGCCTGCTGTCGAAGGACCCGCGCAGCCGCGTCGCCGTCGAAACCCTGATCACCACCGGCCAGGTGCACGTGGCCGGCGAGGTGACCACCGAGGCGTACGCCGACATCCCGACGATCGTCCGCGACGTCATCCTCAAGATCGGCTACGACTCCTCCGCCAAGGGCTTCGACGGCAACTCCTGCGGCGTCAACGTCGCGATCGGCTCGCAGTCGCCCGACATCGCCCAGGGCGTCGACACCGCGTACGAGTCGCGGGTCGAGTCGGACGAAGACGAGATCAACCGCCAGGGCGCCGGCGACCAGGGCCTGATGTTCGGCTACGCCTGCTCGGACACCCCCGAGCTGATGCCGCTGCCGATCGCGCTGGCCCACCGGCTCTCCAAGCGCCTGACCGCGGTCCGCAAGGACGGCGTGCTGCCGTACCTGCGCCCGGACGGCAAGACCCAGGTCACCATCGAGTACGCCGGCGACCAGCCGGTGCGCCTCGACACGGTCGTCGTGTCCTCGCAGCACGCCGACGGGATCGACCTGGAGCGGATGCTCAGCGTCGACGTCAAGGAGCACGTCGTCGGTCCCGAGCTCGAGGGCTTGGGCATCGACACCTCGAACGCGCGCCTGCTGGTCAACCCGACCGGCCGGTTCGTCATCGGCGGCCCGATGGGCGACGCCGGCCTGACCGGCCGCAAGATCATCGTCGACACCTACGGCGGCATGGCCCGCCACGGCGGCGGCGCGTTCTCCGGCAAGGACCCGTCCAAGGTCGACCGTTCCGCCGCGTACGCGATGCGCTGGGTGGCCAAGAACGTCGTCGCCGCGGGCCTGGCCTCCCGCACCGAGGTGCAGGTCGCCTACGCCATCGGCAAGGCGGCCCCGGTCGGCCTGTTCGTCGAGACGTTCGGCACCGAGACGGTCGACCCGTCGAAGATCCAGCAGGCCATCACCGAGGTCTTCGACCTCCGGCCGGCGGCGATCATCCGCGACCTCGACCTGCTGCGCCCGATCTACGCCCCGACGGCGGCGTACGGCCACTTCGGCCGGCCCGAGCTGGGACTGCCGTGGGAGAGCACGGCCCGCGCCGAGGCCCTGAAGGCGGCCGCGGGCGCCTGACACGCACGATCCGGTGAAGGCCACCCCAGGATTCCCCGGGGTGGCCTTCCTCGTGTCCGGGGTGTCGGTGGGGTCTGGTAGAGATCACGGCGTGAGCAGTTCCGAGCCCGAAGCTCTCTGGGACCTCCCGGAGAAGCCGCCCGCCGCCAAGGCGGCGCCGTCGCGTGCCCGGAAGAAGGCGCCGAAGCCGGGGCAAAAGGCGAAGGGCGCCCAGTCGCCCGCGCCCGAGCTGCCGGTCGCGCGGATCGTCGTCGACATCCCGCTCGCGCACCTGGACCGCACCTTCGACTACCTCGTGCCCGAGAAGCTGCACGAGTCCGCCGTGCCGGGCTGCCGCGTCCGGGTCCGGTTCGCCGGGCAGTTGGTCGACGGCTACCTGATCGAGCGCGGCGAGACCAGCGACTACGGCAGCAAGCTGGCCTTCCTCGACCGCGTGACGTCGGCCGAGCCGGTGCTGCCGCCGTCGCTGCACGCGGTGTGCCGGGCGGTCGCCGACCGCTACGGCGGCACGCTGTCCGACGTGCTGCGGCTCGCCATCCCGCCGCGGCACGCCAAGGCCGAAGGCGAACCGCCGGTCCCGCCGGCGGGACCACCGGAAACACCCGACCTCGCGGCCTGGGGGCGTTACCAGCGTGGCCCGGCGTTCATGGAGGCCCTTGCCGAGGGCAAGCCCGCGAACGCCGTCTGGCAGGCCTTGCCCGGCGAGGATTGGCCGCGCCGGCTCGCCGAGGCCGCCGGCACGGTGGCCGCCGCGGGCCGGGGCGCGGTGCTGGTGGTGCCGGACCACCGCGACCTGACCCGGGTCCACGCGGCCTGCGCGGCGCTCGTGGGCGAGGACGCCGTCGTGGCGCTGATCGCCGGGCTCGGGCCCGCCGAGCGGTACCGGCGCTGGCTGGCCGTGCTGCGCGGCGCGGTGCGGGTGGTCGTCGGGACGCGGGCGGCGATGTTCGCGCCGGTCCGCGACCCCGGCCTGTTCGCCGTCTGGGACGACGGCGACGACCTGCACCTCGACCAGCACGCGCCGTACCCGCACGTCCGCGACGTCCTGATGGACCGCGCGCACGCGGCGAAGGCGTCGCTGCTGGTCGGTGGCTTCGCCCGGACGGCCGAGGCCCAGCTGCTCGTCGAGTCCGGCTGGGCCGCCCCGGTCCTGGCGGACCGGGCGACACTGCGCGCCGCCGCCCCGCGCGTCACCCCGGTCGGCGAGGACTTCGACGTCGCCCGGGACGAGGCCGCCCGGGTGGCGCGCCTGCCGGCGGTGGCCTTCGAGGCGGCGCGCCAGGCGTTCGCCGCGGACCTGCCGACACTGGTCCAGGTACCGCGGCGCGGGTACGTACCCGGCCTGGCCTGCGGAAACTGCCGGACACCGGCGCACTGCCGCCGGTGCGCGGGGCCGCTGGCACTGCCCGGCGGATCGCTCGACGGGCAGCCGAAACCGCCGGCTTGCCGCTGGTGCGGTGTCCCCGAAACGGCGTTCCGCTGCACGGCGTGCGGCTCGGTCCGGCTGCGCGCGGTGATCGTCGGCGCGAAGCGGACGGCGGAGGAGCTCGGCCGCGCGTTCCCGGGCGTCCCGGTCCGCACGTCCGGGGCGGCGGAGGTCCTGGAATCGGTGCCGGGCAAACCGGCGCTGGTGGTGTGCACGCCGGGCGCGGAGCCGGTGGCCGACGGCGGCTACGGCGCGGCCCTGCTGCTGGACGGCTGGGCCCTGCTGGGCCGCCAGGACCTGCGGGCGGGCGAGGAGACCCTGCGCCGCTGGATGGCGGCGGCGGCCCTGGTCCGCCCGGCCGCCGCGGGCGGCCGCGTGATCGTCGGCGCGGAGGCGGGCCTGGCGGTGGTCCAGGCACTGGTCCGCTGGGACCCGGCCTGGCACGCGGGCCAGGAACTGTCCGAGCGCCGCGAGCTGGGCTTCCCGCCGGCAATGCGCATGGCGAGCGTGGAGGGCAGCCCGGACGCGGTGGCGGCCCTGCTGGAGGACCTGCCGTTGCCGTCGTCCGGGGAGGTACTGGGGCCGGTCCCGATCGGCGAGCTGGACGAGGAGGGCAACGCGGACCGCGAGCGGGCGCTGGTGCGGGTATCGCGAGCGGAGGGCAAGGCCCTGGCGGCGTCGATCCACGCGGCCGCGGCCCGCCGGGACGCCCGGAAGGCGACGGAACCGATTCGCATCCAGGTGGACCCGCTGGAGCTCATCTGACGTCAGGCCATCTCCGGCCGGATCCAGTTCTCCGCCGGGGGGATCACGCCCCGGTGGGACGTGGCCGAGCCGATGGCGGACGCGGAAGTCATCGGTGGGTTTTCGCTGGGCGCGGCTGATCGGGCAAGGACGAGGGTGAGCGGCGGTACGTTGGTTCCATGGCGAAGGTCCGGCCGACACCTTTCCCGGAGCGGAACGGCAAAGTGCCGTTCAACGCTTCCGGGGTCGCCCAGGTGGGTTCCCGGCGGTTCGTCTTCGTCGACAACAAAGACCCCACCGCGTTGTTCGAAATGACGTTCGATCCCGGCGTCGTCGCGGTCGAACGGATTCACCGGCGCCCGTTGGCCGGGGTGGGCCGGGGACAGCTGCGTGATCCCGAAGGTCTCACCCGGGTCGATGTGCGCGGGGAGGTCTTCCTCGTCGTCGCTTCTTCGTTGTGCGTCGCGGACGGAAACCGGATCTGCGACGGCCTCGTGCGCGTTCGGTACGCACCCGGCGGAGCGCTGCCCGCGGAACCGATGGACGGGTTCCGGGACTGGCTGCTCGCCCGCGAGCCCGCGCTCGCCGCGGCCGGGCGGCGGGAACCGGATGCGGGCGGGCTCAACGTGGAAGGCCTGGCCTGGGACCGGAACGCGTTGCTGTTCGGCCTGCGGGGACCGGCCGAGCCGGGCTGCGTCACGCTGGTCCGGGTCCCCGCCGACGTCGGCGGAACGCGGTGGACGACCGCGTCGCTGGGGCACCCCGAACTGATCCGCGTGCGGCTGCCCGAGCCGGGCGTGACCCGGGGGATCCGGGACGTTTCCGGGGCCGCGGGGACCGGCGATTTCCTGCTGCTGCTCGGGCGTTCGACCAGCCACGGCGACGCGCCGTTCCGGCTCGGCACCTGGAACCGCGCCGGCGACCGTGCCGCGCTGCTCGACGTCGCCTTCCACCGGACCGCGAAGCCGGAGGGCGTCACGACGTTCTCGATCGGCGGCGAGCAGCGGATCCTGATCGTCGACGACGCCGGCGGCTACGCGGTTCTGTGAGTCAGGAAAAGTACAGCTTCGACGGATTGGCGTCCTGGTGGACGCGCGGTTTTCCGGTCGCCGTGGGATCCGTGCCGAACGCCGCGCCCAGCCCGGTCCGGATGCTCGTGAGCGTGAACCAGCCGCTGAACCCGAAGTCGTCGCCGACCGGGTCGACCGGGGTCACCGAGAACTCTTCGGCCTGGGCCGCGTTGTCCGCCGCGCGCGTGCAAAGTAGGGGGTGGCCCTGGCCCGACGTCGTCGTGGTGGCGTGGAGGGGCTGCCCGGACGCCTTGCTGCCGACCGACTGCCCGGCGCCGAGCGGGGCGAAGCACCACAGGTCCGTGTCGTCGACGTTCGCCGGCCGCAGCCGGTGGACGACCTCGGCACCGCCGGGCTCCTCCGCCGTGGCCGGGATGACTTCGCTGCGGCTGGCGTGCAGGCACTCGTTGGTGACGTCGTCGCGCACGTAGGCGCCGGCGCTGCCGGGCAGGCCGCCGCACAGGTAGCCGGCGGACGCGGCCAGCCGCAGCTGCTTCCGCACGGCGGTGAGCTGCGTGGGCACGTCCGGCACGCCGAACCCGGCCAGCAGCGTCCCCATCCCGTCGAGGAACGGCTTGAGCACCTCCTGCTGGGTCTGGAAGCCGAAGACGGATTCGCGGTAGGCGCGGATCTGGCCGACCACCTGCGCCCGCCGTCCCGCGTCGTCGCGCACGAGCCTGGCGAGCAGCCCGGCGGTGTCGAGGCGGAAGTGCCGGGCGGGCTGGAAGGTCTGGTCGAGGCCCCACGGGATCAGCTTGAAGTCGATGTCGTCGACGCCCGGCTGGGCGACGGCGTCCACGTCGTTGTAGACGTAGGTGTTGTTGGTGTTGCGGGAGTAGCCGTCCCAGTGCTTGAGGAAGAACTCCATCGCGTAGATCTTGACGAACTGGTCGAGGTCGAACACCTCGCTCGCCCCGGCCAGCCCGTGCGCGCCGATGTGGTCGATGGCGAACCGCAGGTCGGCCTTGTCGTCGAACTTCGAGAGGGATTCGACCCCGATGAAGGGAAACCGCTCGGCGATGAAGTCGTCCTCGTGCTCCAGCTCGTAGAGGTTGCCGTTCAGGTGCCCGAAGTTGCGCTCGACGTAGCGCGGCATGACCGGCTCGACGTTCACGAAGACCCCGGGGCTGTCGACACCGGCCTCCCCCTGCCCGATCGGCACGCCGTTCACCCGCACCTGGGCGTAATTGCCCCGCGAAAAGGGGAGACCGGCCAGCTCGAACAGTTTGTAGCCGAGCAGCTGCCGGAGGTAGGAGAGGTCCTGCACGGAGTTGTTGAGCGTCAGGTACCGCGAGCCGATCAGCTTCCGGACCGGATCCTTGTTCGCGTCGGAGAATTTCGCGAAATCCAGGTGCAGGCAGGGTTTTCCGCTGCTGATCGAGCCGCAGAAAGACTTTTTCTTGATCCCGACGCGGGGCAGCGCCGTCCGCACGGGGAACTTCGTCCCGGACAGCTCGACCGACGTCGCCTCCCGCCAGGTGTAACGGCTGCCGCCGGTCCACTCGAAGTTGCACACCCCGCCGGCGGGCTGCTCGGTGCGCACCGCGTCCCAGTCCGTAGGCGGCATCGTGATATCGATCGTCAAAACATTGTCGATCGCGTAGAGGGAATCGAGTGCGCGCTGCTCCTGGCTGCCCATCCGGCCAGTGTACGACCGGATTCCGGCGGCAAGAATGCGAAAACAATTCCGTGACCGTTCCGATCCGGGTGGGTGTATCACCCATTGCCCGCGCAGCCGGTGGGGGAGCGCCGGAATGACCACCTCAGCCATCGGCGCCCATAGCCGGTCGTGCGCTGATCAGCTCGGCAAGACCGTGCCGGGCAACGATTCCACCGCGGCACGCGGTGGTTCCGTGACTCCAAGCGGAGCAGCGGTGCCGGGGCCACTCGCGGCAGCCGTCGTCAACGTGAGCACCTGGGCCGCGATCGCCTGGCGGCGGGCTTCGAAATCCGCGTCCGTCAGCGCGTCCGGGGCCGTCGGCTGGCCGAGTACCGGCGTGTGCAGGTGGCCGCCGGCCACCGACGTCCGCCCGAGGCCGAGGCGGACGCGGTTGCTGCGGAACATCGATTCGTTCGACAGGTAGTTCCCGCCCCCGCCGGAGGCGGCGATCTCGCCCGCGGCCGGGGCGTCCGAGCGGCACACCGGGGTTCCGGTGCCCGGATGGGCCGCGTCCGGCCACACGCAGAACGCCTGGTTGAAGTTCACCGGGTAGGCGCCGGCCGGTGCGGCCAGCATCCGGTCGTACGGCAGCGTCGTCTCGATGAACTGGACGTCCGGCTGCGGCCAGCCCCCGGCCGGTGGCACGCCCCCGGTGACCGGCACGTTGTTGTTGTCGGGGAATCCGCCGCGCCAGGCGCCGGCCCAGCGTTCGATGTCGAACCGGCCCGGGCGCCCTTGGCTGATGGTCATGATCACGTCCGGTCGTCGCGCACGGTCGCGCAACGCCGTGCCGTAGGCCGCTTCGACAATGCCTGCGTCGAAGTAGCTCCACACGACCGGGAAGTTCACCGCCTGCACCACGGCCGGCCCCGACGGCGTGGCGAGGACCCGCCCGTCCAGCTGCAGGGCCGCCGCGCCGGCCGGGTTCGAAATCCGGACACCGGCGCCGTCGAGCTGGAACGGGTCGAAGCCGCTCACCATGACCCGCCGCGTCTTCCCGAGCGGGAACCGGACGTCGTCGAGGCCGCGCGATCCGCGATCGAACGCCGCGAGCAGGGCCACCCGCTGCGAAGCCGGAAGCGGGAAGGGCGGCTGCCACTGCCGTATCGCGCTGCTGAGCTGCAGCCGCGCCCAGTACAGCGGCCGGTCGTCGAAGCGGTCGAGCGTGCCGAGGCCGGGCGTGCGGCCCTGGGCGCGGTCGACCGCGGTCCGCCACAGCCGGTCACCGGCCTGCGTGACCACCCGTTCGGCCCGGCGCGGTGTGCGTGCGGCGCAGAGGTCGTGCCCGACCTCGGCGACGAAGGGAGCCAGCCCGGCCAGCCGGACCAGTTCGGGACCGACGGCAGGCCCACCGGCCGGCATCGTCGCGGTCAGTCGCTGCTCCTCCACGGTCAGCGGGACGGCCGCGTCGAAGCAGCTCCGCGCCGGCGTGGCCGCGGCGACGCCGGGGAGCACGAGCATCGGCACGGCGGAGAGCAAGGGGAGCAGGGCGGAAAGGCGCACGGGTTTCCCTCCACGTCGCTGAGCGATCTCCGGCACCCAGTCTTCCGGCCGGGAAGCGATCCGAGAAGCGCGCAAAGTCGGATGATGGCTTGAAGCTGCCTTGACCAAGGGGCAGACTCGCCCGCATGCCCGCGCACTGGAGCCGCACCACGCTCGTCCTGGCCGTCGCCGCCGTGCTCACCGCCGGCGCCGCCGTGCCCGCCACCGCCGCCACGCCCACCCCGAAGTCGCCGGTCGCCGTCGGCTTCGGGGGCGCTGTGGCCAGCATCGACGCCGACGCCACCGCGATCGGCACGCAGGTCCTCCGCGACGGCGGGAACGCCGTCGACGCGGCCGTCGCGGTCGCCGCCGCGCTCGGCGTCACCGACCCGTTCTCGGCCGGGGTCGGCGGCGGCGGGTTCTTCGTCTACTACGACGCCAAGACCCACCGCGTGCACACCCTGGACGGCCGCGAGACCGCGCCGAAGACCGCCGACGAGAACCTCTTCGTCGAAGACGGCAAGCCGCTCCCGTTCGCCGACGCCGTCACCAGCGGCCTGAGCGTCGGCGTGCCCGGCACGCCCGCGACCTGGGCCGAGGCGCTGCGCAAGTGGGGGACGCGGTCGCTGGCGAAGTCGCTGAAGCCCGCGGAGAAGCTCGCGCGCGACGGCTTCGTCGTCGACCAGACGTTCCAGACGCAGATCGCGAACAACGCCGCGCGGTTCTCGGCGTTCCCGTCGACGCGGTCGCTGTACCTGCCGGGCGGCGCGCCCCCGGCGCCGGGGACGGTCTTCAAGAACCCCGACCTGGCCGCCACGTACGCGCAGCTCGAGCGGTCCGGCGTCGACGCGCTGTACCGCGGCCCGATCGGCGCGGACATCGCCAAGACGGTCCAGAAGCCGCCGGTCGACCCGGCGTCGACGCTGAACGTCCGGCCCGGCAAGCTCACCACGGCCGACATCGCGGCCTACCGCGCCATCGAGCGCGACCCGACCCACGCGCGCTACGAGGGACTCGACGTCTACGGCATGCCGGCGCCGTCGTCGGGCGGGCTGACGGTCGGCGAGGCGCTCAACATCCTCGAGAACTTCGACCTGAAGCACGCGAGCAAGGCCGACTACCTGCAGTACTTCCTGGAGTCGACCCGCTTCGCCTTCGCCGACCGCAACCGTTGGATCGGCGACCCGGCGTTCGTCGACGTCCCGGCGCGCGAGCTGCTGAGCCAGCGGTTCGCCGACTCCCGGGCCTGCCTGATCTCGAAGGACAAGGCGGCGACCAGCCCGGTCGCCCCGGCCGACCCCCGGCACCCGGCCGCGTGCGCCGCGGGCGCGACCGCCGCCCCGACGCCGTACGAGGGTGAGAACACGACGCACCTGACGGTGGCGGACAAGTGGGGCAACGTCGTCGCCTACACGTTGACGATCGAGCAGGAGGGCGGCAGCGGCATCGTCGTGCCGGGCCGCGGGTTCCTGCTGAACAACGAGCTGACGGACTTCTCGTTCACGCCGGTGACGCCGGGCGTGCCGGACCCGAACCTCCCGGGCCCGGGCAAGCGCCCCCGCTCGTCGATGGCCCCGACGATCGTCCTCGACCACGGACGCCCGTTCTTCGCGACGGGCTCGCCGGGCGGAGCGTCGATCATCACCACGGTGCTCCAGGTGATCCTCGGCCGCCTCGACCGCGGCTTGTCATTGGAGAACGCGATCGCGGCCCCGCGCGCGTCGCAGCGCAACTCGGCGCAGGCGCAGGTGGAGCAGGCATTCTTGGACCAGCCGGAGACGGCGGCGCTGCGGGCCCGCGGCCAGGGCTTCTCGACGGCCCCGGCGGAGATCGGCGCGGCCACGGGCGTGGAGCGACTGCGCGACGGCCGCTGGCTGGCGGCGGCGGAACCGGTACGGCGCGGCCAGGGCGCGGCGCAGGTGGTGTGGCCGGCGCGCTGGTAGGGCGGAGGCCCGCCTTTCCCGGTTCGGGAGAGGCGGGCTTTGCCCACGGGCCCAGGACCGGCCGGGAAAACTCCCCCGCCCTCCCTGGCAGGGCTCCGGCAAAGTCTTTTGGCCTGATCGCAGAGCGGGCACGGCCCTCGTCGATCATGTGATTGTCTAGGTCCCATGATCGACTGAGAGAGCCGTGCCCGCTGCGCAATCGTGCCTGATCCCCGTCGTACGTGATCGCCTGGCCCCGGTCATCGACTCCCACGCCGATCCATGCTGGGCCGCTGACCTGTGTAAACGCCTCGCCGACGTGCCCGACCCCCGAGATCGACGAGGTGTACGCCATTCGATCGGGTCGATCCTGGCGCTCGCGGCTGCAGCCGTCGTGGCCGGCGCGCAATCGTTCACCGCGATCGGCGAATGGGCCGCCGACGCGCCACAGCCGATCCTGGCCGCACTCGGTGCGCGATTCGATCCCCGCCAAGCCCGCTACGCAGCACCCGATGAGGCCACCGTGCGACGCGTGGCCGGCCGGGTCGACGGCGACATCCTCGATGACGTGATCAGCAACTGGCTCGCCGAGCACGACACCAGCAACACCGACCTGGCCAAGACCGCGCCGGCAGCGATCGCGGTGGACGGCAAATCCTTGCGCGGCACCTTCGCCCGCACCGGCGGCGCCGGGGTGCACCTGCTCGCCGCGATCACCCACGACAACGCCATCGTCGTCGGGCAACGCCAGGTCCCGGCCGGCAGCAGCGAAATCACCTGGTTCCAACCACTGCTGGACACCATCGACCTGACCGGGCGGGTAGTCACCGCCGATGCCCTGCACACCACCGCCGAACATGCCCGCTACCTGCATCAACGCGGCGCGGACTACGTCTTCACCCTCAAAGAGAACCAACACCGTCTCCACGGCCTGCTCGACA
>NZ_JBHVXZ010000118.1:0-31311 GCF_042881395.1 Amycolatopsis sp. NPDC058278
GGAGCACGTGCATGTGCGGGGTGTGGGAGGCGTAGTCGACGGGGATTCTGCGGGCGCGGATGTCGTGTGTTTCGCAGTGGGCGAGGAGTTCGTCCAGCGCGTCGATGTCGCCGGCGACGACGGTGGAGGTGGGTCCGTTGTGGGCGGCGATGTGGATGTGTCCGGCCCAGGGGGAGAGCAGTTCGTGGGTGTCGTCGGCGGGGAGGGGGAGGGAGACCATGCCGCCGGGTCGGGCGTGGGTGCGGATGGCTTGGCTGCGGAGTGCGACGACTTTGGCGCCGTCTCGAATGGTGAGTGCGCCGGTGGCGGTGGCGGCGGCGATCTCACCCTGTGAATGTCCGATGACGGCGGCGGGGTGGACGCCGATGGAGCGCCAGAGTTCGGCGAGGGAGACCATGACGGCCCAGAGTGCGGGCTGGACGACGTCAACCCGGTCCAATGAGGACTTTGCGCGGAGGACGTCGAGGAGTGACCAGTCGCAGTGCTCGGCGAGCGCGTCGGCGCATTCCTGCATGCGGGCGGCGAAGGTGGGGGAGGTGTCGAGGAGGTCGACGGCCATTCCGGCCCACTGCGAGCCCTGGCCCGGGAACACGAACACCGGACGCTGTCCCGACCGCGCCACGCCCTGGACCAGCTCCGCCGCCGGTTCGCCCGCGGCGAGGGCGGCCAAGCCGCGCAGCAGGCCGTCGGCGTCTCCCGCCACGACCACCGCACGATGGTCGAGCGCCGCGCGCGTGGTGGCCAGCGAACGGCCCACCGCCGCGAGATCCGCGCCGGCCAGTTCTCGCAGCTGCGCCGCCTGCGCCCGCAGGGCGTTCTCGGTCCTCGCCGACACCGGCCACACCACCGGGCCGTCGAACGGCTCGGTCTCGCCGGGCTCGTCCGGGGCCTCCTCGACGATCAGGTGCGCGTTGGTGCCGCTGATGCCGAACGACGACACCGCGGCCCGCCGCGGCCGATCGCCGCGTTCCCAAGAGATCGGCTCGTTGAGCAGCGCGACGCTCCCGGACGACCAGTCGACGTGCGGCGTCGGCTCCTCCGCGTGCAGGGTCTTGGGCAGCAGGCCGTGCCGCAGCGCCAGCACCATCTTGATCAGCCCGCCGACACCCGCGGCGGCCTGGGTGTGGCCGATGTTCGACTTGAGCGAGCCGAGCCACAGCGGTTCGGCCCGGTCCTGGCCGTAGGTGGCGATCAGCGCGCCGGCCTCGATCGGGTCGCCCAGGCTCGTGCCGGTGCCGTGTGCCTCCACCACGTCGACGTCCGACGGCGACAGCCCGGCGGTGGCGAGCGCCTGCCGGATGACGCGTTCCTGGGACGGCCCGTTCGGCGCCGTGAGGCCGTTGGACGCGCCGTCCTGGTTGATCGCGGAGCCGCGGAGCACGGCCAGCACGCGGTGCCCGTTGCGCTGCGCGTCGGAAAGCCGTTCCAGGACGACCATCCCGGCACCCTCGGCCCAGCTGGTGCCGTTCGCGCCGGCGCCGAACGCCTTGCTGCGCCCATCCGCGGCCAGCCCGCGTTGCCTGCTGAACTCGACGAACATGCCGGGGTGCGCCATCACGGCCGCGCCACCGGCCAGCGCCAGCCGGCATTCACCCTGGCGCAGCGCGGACCTCGCCATGTGCAGCGCCACCAGCGACGACGAGCACGCGGTGTCGACGGTGACCGCGGGGCCGCCGAGGCCGAGCACGTAGGAGATCCGGCCGGAGGCGACGCTGACCGTGCTGCCGGTCAGCAGGTAGCCGTCGAACCCGTCGGCGGCCTCGTGCAGCCGCGGCCCGTAGTCCTGGGCCATCGCACCGACGAACACGCCGACCGGCTCGTCCTGGAGCCGGTCGGGGGCGATCCCGGCGCGTTCGAGGGCCTCCCATGACGTCTCCAGCAGCAGTCGCTGTTGCGGATCCATCGCCGCGGCCTCGCGCGGGCTGATGCCGAAGAACGCGGGATCGAACCGGTCCGCGTCGTGCAGGAATCCGCCGTGGCGGACGTAGGAGGTGCCCGGCGTGGCCGGGTCCGGGTCGTACAGCCGGTCGAGGTCCCAGCCGCGGTTGACCGGGAACTCCGAGATCGCGTCGCGCTGCTCGGTCAGCAGCAGCCACAGGTCCTCGGGAGAGCGGACGTCGCCCGGGTAGCGGCAGGCCATGCCGACGATGGCGATCGGTTCATCGGGCACGGCGGTCGTGGCGCCGGGCGTGGCCGCGCCCGGCTTCCCGCCGCTCATCCGTTCGCGCAACGCCTCGACCAGGCGCCGCGGGGTGGGGTGGTCGAACAGCAACGTCGGCGGCAGCCGCAACCCGGTGGCTGCCGCCAGCCGATCGCGCAGCTCGACCGACATCAGGGAGTCGAAGCCGAGGTCCCGGAAGGTGCCGGACATCTCGACCGCGCCGGAGGTCACGTGCCCGAGCACGATCGCGACCGTCGTCCGCACCAGCTCCAGGACCTCGTGCTCGCCGGGCACGTGTTCCGGTGTCTCCGCTACGGGCGTTTCGGCCGCGGGAAGCCGCGGCCGGGCCGCGGTGGACGAGAGCCAGTACGGCTGACGCTGGAACGCGTAGGTGGGCACATCGACCGGGCGTGCCGCCGGTGCAACGGTGGCGAACACCGTCCGCCAGTCGACTTCCCCGCCGGTCACGTGGACCCCGGCGAGTGCGGTGAGCACCGATGTCCGCTCGGGAACGCCCTCGCGCAAAACGGAACCGCTCTGTCCATCCTGGACGATTGCCCGGACGGCGGTCGCGAGTGCCCCGCCGGGGCCGAGTTCGAGATACCGGCCGGTCCCTTCGGCTTCCAGGACGCGTACGGCGTCGGCGAAGCGCACCGCACGCCGGACGTGGTCGGTCCAGTAGCCCGGCGAGCCCAGCTCGGCTGGTTCGGCGAGCCGGCCGGTGAGGGTCGAGACCACCGGGATCCGCGGCGGGTGGAACGTCACGGTTTCCGCCACCGCGCGGAAGCCGTCCAGCATGGCGTCCATGTGCGGCGAATGGAAGGCGTGGCTGACCGTGAGCCGCTTGGTGCGCCGGCCGAGCTGCTCGAAGTGGACGGTGACCGCGGCGACGGCGTCGTCGTTCCCGGACACCACCACCGCGGTGGGCCCGTTGATCGCGGCGAGGTCCACCCGGCCGGTCAGCAGCGGCCGGATCTCCTCCTCGGTGGCCTCGATGGCGGCCATCGCGCCGCCGCGGGGCAGTTCCTCCATCAACCGGCCGCGCGCGGCGACCAGCTTCGCCGCGTCCTGGAGAGTCAGCACTCCGGCGACGTGCGCGGCGGCGTACTCGCCGATCGAATGGCCCGCGACGTGCCCGGCCCGCAGGCCGAAGGAGTCGAACAGCCGGTACAGGGCGGTTTCGACGGCGAACAGCGCGGGCTGGGTGTAGCCGGTGCGGTCGAGCAGCGCGGCATCCTCCGCCCAGACGACGTCGCGCAGCGGCCGGTCGAGATGCGGCTCCAGCGCGGCACAGACCTCGTCGAACGCGGTCCGGAACACCCCGAAGCAGTCGTACAGTTCGCGGCCCATCCCGGCGTACTGCGAACCCTGACCGGTGAACAGGACGGCGGTGCGGCCCTCGGTCACCGACCCGGTGAGGACGTTCGCCGCCGGCGCGCCCGCGGCGAGCGCCCGCAAACCGTCCCGGAAGCCGGCCGGATCTTCGGCGATGACAGCGGCCCGGCGCTCGAACGCCGTGCGGTGCGTGGCCAGCGACAAGCCGGCCCCGGCCGCATCCTGACCGTCCCAAGCGGACAGGAGCCGATCCGCGGCCGCACGCACCGCCTCGCCGGTGCGTCCGGAAAGCAGCCACGGCACCGGGCCCGCTGTGGTCGGGACAGGCCGGGCGGGGCCCGCGGGGGGCTCCGAGACGACGAGGTGGCAGTTCGTCCCACCCATGCCGAACGACGACACGCCGGCGAGCAGCGGCCGGTCCGTGGCGGGCCACGCGCCGTGCCGCCGCCGCACTTCCAGGTTGAGCTCGCCGAGGGGGATGTCCGGGTTCGGGGTGGCGAAGTTGAGACTCGGCGGGAGTTCGCGGTGCGTGAGGCTGAGGGCCACCTTGAGCAGCCCGACGATCCCGGCGGCGCCTTCGAGGTGGCCGACGTTGGTCTTCGCGGAACCCACCTGCAGCGGTGTGGTGCGCCCGGCGGCGAACACCGCGCCGAGCGCGGCCGCTTCGATCGGGTCGCCGACCCGGGTGCCGGTGCCGTGCAGTTCGACATAGGAGACGTCGGCGGGCGTTACGCCGGCCCGCGCGTATGCCCGGCGCAACAAGGCTTCCTGCGCGTCGCGGCTCGGCACGGTGAGGCCGTCGGTGGCGCCGTCGTTGTTCACCGCGCCGCCCCGGATCACGCAGTGGATCCGGTCGCCGTCGGCCAGCGCCGCGTCCAGTGGCTTGAGGACGACCAGCCCGCCACCCTCGCCGCGGACGTAGCCATTGGCGCGGGCATCGAAGGTGTAGCAGCGGCCGTCGGGGGAGAGCCCGCCGAAACGCACCACGCCCAGCGTGCTCTCGGCGAGCAGGGCGAGGTTCACGCCGCCCGCCAGGGCCAAGGTGGACTCGCCGCGATGCAGGCTTTCGCACGCGAGGTGCACGGCCACGAGCGACGACGCCTGCGCGGCGTCGGTCGCGAGACTCGGGCCCCGCAGACCGAACGTGTAGGAAAGCCGGTTCGCGATGATGCCGCGGGTCGCGCCGGTGACCGTGTGCTGGGTGATCGTCTCCGGTCCGCCGGTGTAGGAAAGAGTGGCGTAGTCGTCCCAGATCGCGCCGACGAACACGCCGGTGCTGCTGCCGCGCAGGTCGGCCGGGACGATCCGCGCGTCCTCCAGCGCCTCCCAGCCGAGTTCCAGCATCAGCCGCTGCTGGGGATCCATCGCGGTGGCTTCGCGCGGTGAAATCCCGAAGAACCCGGCATCGAAGTCCTCGATGCCGTCGAGGAATCCGCCGAATCGGTGAGGCAGTGATTCGCCGGCCCACCGGCCCTCGGGTGCCTCGGTGATCGCGTCGACCCCGTCGCGGAGCAGCCGCCAGAACTGCTCCGGATCGTGCGCTTTCGGCAGCCGGCAGGCCAGCCCGATCACGGCGATCGGCTCGAACTCGCTCATCGACACCCGTCACGCCCCTTGCGTCAGAACCCGTCCAACCGTTTGCCGAGTGTTCGGAACGGCGGTTAAGGAGGGCTTGTCCGCGCCTAAAGCGAGCCTGAGGCGAACTGCGCGACGAGCGCGGGTTCGTGCACGAAGAAGTGCCCGCCGGGCACCCGGTGCAGGGCGAACCCGGGTGCGCTGTAGCGGGCCCACGCGGCCATGTCCCCTTCGGACACCAGCGGGTCGTCCGCGCCGTGGAAGGCACGCACCGGGCAGGGCGCCGGACCGTCCGGCCGCTGGGTCGCGCACAGCGCCAGGTCGCGGCGGACGAGGCCGAGCGCGGCCGACAGCCAGTCCGGATAGTCGAGCAGCAGCGGTGACAGGCCGCCGAGATCGAGTACCGCCTGCTTCAGCTCGGCATCGGACGCGTCGTGCGCGGCCACCAGCCGGTTGCCGAGGTGCGGCGCCTTGCACGCGCCGACCATGAGCAGCCGGGGCACCGGCCGGCCGCGGACCGCCAGCCGCAGCGCGAGGTGGTACGCGACGAGTGCGCCCATGCTGTGGCCGTAACACGCGAAGGGTTCGTCGAACACGTCCTCGAGGTGCACCTCGAGTTCGTCGACGAGCGACGCCATGTCCTTCGGGAGTTCGTCCCGGATCCGGCCTTCGCGCCCCGGCAACTGCACCGGCAGCACGTCGATACCGGGGCCGAACATCCCCCGCCAGCGGGTGAACACCGAAGCGGCGCCTCCCGCGTGCGGGAAGCAGAGCAGCCGCAGCGCCGCGCCGCCCGAAGGCCGGAACGGCAGGTAAGGGGTCGTGTCGATCTCGTTCGCGCGCATCCCTCATGCTGAGAGCGCCGGCTAAAGCCGCGCTAAGTGGGTGCGCATAAGCGCGGCTTTAGGACCGCTGCCTAGCTTTCGGCGCAGGCAGCCGAACCGGAAGGGACACCCCGCTGATGGCGCGTTCGAAGTCGACCATGCTAGCCGCCGTCGTGGCCCTGGCCGCGGGGGCGGTCTCGTGCTCGTCGCCCGCCGCGGCGGAACCCGCGCCAGGGTGCAACGTGCTCGACAACCTCACCGAGAAGATCATTTCGGTCTCGCTCAACGAGATCGGCGGGCCCTACCCGGCCGTCGGCGACAGCGCCGTCTACCTGACCCGGTTCTACGACCCGGCGGGCAAGCTGGTCGGCACGGTGTACGGGAAGGCGAACATCCCGTTCAAGAACCCCGACGGGCACGTCATGGAGTACTCGGAGGAGCGGATCGAGCTCGACGGCGGGGTTGTGGAGACCGAAGGGTTCTACGACATCACCAAGGGCATCGCCGGCGAATGGCAGTTCCTGCCGGCGCTCGGCACCTCCGGCGGCTACCGCGACAAGCTGGGCAAACGCTCGTTCCAGATCCTCAAGCCGAACGCCTTGCTCAACGCCAAGATCGAGCTCTGCCCGCCGGCGAAGGCGCACTAGGCGATGGCTGTGACACCTCGCGCCGGATGGGTGATCCTCGCGTCGTCGCTGCCGATGTTCATGGTGGCGCTGAACAACCTGGTCGTCACCAACGCCCTGCCGGAGATCGGGCAGAGCCTGGACACCGACGTTGCCGGGCTGCAGTGGGTGGTCAACGGCTATGTACTGGCCTTCGCCGGCCTGTTGCTCACCGGCGCTGCGCTGGGCGATCGTTACGGGCGGCGCCTGGTCTTCGTCGGTGGCATCGTGCTGTTCAGCCTCGGCTCGATCGCCTGCGCCCTGTCGGACAGCACGGTGACCCTCGTGCTGGCCCGGGTGGTGCAGGGAATGGGCGCGGCGGCGGTGCAGCCGCTGTCGCTCACGCTGCTGTCCGCAGCCGTCCCGCCCCACCGACGTAGCGCGGCGATCGGTTTGTGGGGCGGGGTGAACGGCCTCGGCATCGCGCTGGGCCCGCTGATCGGTGGGGCGGTGACGGAAGGGATCGCCTGGCAGTGGATCTTCTGGATCAACCTGCCGGTCGGGATGGTCGCGATCCCGCTGGTGTTCTGGGCGGTGCGCGAGACGAAGGGCGCGGACCGCGGGCTCGATCTCCCGGGCGTGCTCCTGGTGACCGGCGCGGTCACCACGGCGGTGCTCGCGATCGTGCGTTCCGGGGACGACGGCTGGGCGTCGCCGCGCATCCTCGGGCTGTTCGCTGCCGCGGTGGCGCTGGCCGTGCTGTTCGTCGTGTGGGAGCAACGCGCCGCGAGTCCGCTGCTCCCCTTGGGTTTCTACCGGATCCGTGCGTTCGTGCTGACGAACCTCGTTTCGCTGGCGATGTTCTTCGGCGTGTTCGGCGGGATCTTCTTCCTCGCCCAGTTCATGCAGGGCCCGATGGGGTTCGCACCGCTCGAAGCGGGCCTGCGCACGCTGCCGTGGACTGCAGCGCCGATGATCGTGGCGCCGCTCGCCGGGCTGATCACCGACCGCGTCGGTGGCGGCAGGCTGATGGCGCTCGGCCTGCTGCTGCAGGGCGGAGCCCTGGGCTGGATCGCCCTGATGGCGCGGATCGACCTGCCGTACGCGCACCTGGTTCCACCGCTGATCCTGGCCGGCATCGGGATGGGCTTGGCCCTGGCGCCTGCCACCGCGGTCGTGCTCGGTGCGGTAAGCCCGCAGGAGCACGGCAAGGCGTCCGGCGCCACCAACACCATCCGCGAGGTCGGCGGCGCGCTCGGCGTGGCGGTGCTGACCACGGTGTTCCGCGGCCCGCTCCGCACCACGACGATCTGGTCGCCGGTCGACTACGCCCACGCCTTCGTCGCCGGGATGACACCGGCCACCTTGGTCGGGGTCGCCGTCATCCTGGCCGGGTCGATCATCGCCCTGTTCATCCCGCGCTCACCCCCGAAGCCGGCCGCGGTGCTGACGGAACCGGCGGTGGGCAAGGAGCGCGCCCCGCTTTGACTTCGGCTGTGAACAATTCGGCAGCGCCAGTATTGCGTGGCGCCATCGGGGACTGTTCCATGATCTTGGAACAGTCCCCATAGCAGCGTCATAGACCTCCGATCTCGCTAACTGTCAAGCCGCGGCTGCGGTTGGTGTGCTGAGTGCGGGGTCGAAGGCCTTGGCTGGGTCGTAGGTTTGGCCGGATTGAAGGCAGTGGTGGAGCTGTCCGAGGAAGCGGTTGAACAGGTGTCGCAGGGCGGCGGCGTGCCGGTCGCCGTGGGCTCGGCGGCGGTGGTAGTGGTCGCGTGGTGCGCCGGCTCGGCCGATGCTGGCGAAGGCCCAGACGAAGCCGGCGGCGTTGAGGCGATCGTTCTTGACCGTGCGGCGCGTGATGGAGATCGTCCGGCCGGACGCCCGGGTGACGGGTGCTGATCCGGCGTAGGCCTTGAGTGAGCGGGCGTCGGTGAAGCGTGCGCGATCGTCGCCGATCTCGCCGAGGACGCGTGCTCCGGACAGGTCGGCCAGGCCGGGGAAGCTGGTGATGGTCGCGTAGTCCGGGGGCTGCTGGAACGCCGCGGTGGTGGACTCGGTGAGTTGGTCTGCGCTGGCGCACTCCGCGTTGAGCGTGGCCAGCAGCGCGAGCGCCTGGTGGCCGAACGCCTCCTCGACCACCCGCGGCTGCCGCAACTGCGGCTTGCGCAGGTCGTTGAGCAGCTGCGCGGCCAGGGCGTCGATGCCGCGCTGGCGGCAGCGCGACGCAGGGCCGCGGCGATGCGGGTCTTGGTGAGCTTCGCCGCGGCGGCGGGTGTCGGCGCCAGCGCCAGGACCGCGCGCGCTTCGGCGCTGGCGAGGTTGGTGGCGCCGCCCTTGGCGAACGCGGCGAGGAAGCCGGGGTAGTACTCGCGCAGCACGGCGCGCAGTTCCTGCGTGGCGCGGGATCGCCGCCAGATGGCGTCCTGGGTTGCGCGGGAGAGCACGGCGACGGCCTGGACCAGTTCGCTGTCGGCAGGCAGGGGCCGGTGCGCGTGGGCGTCGGTGCGCAGGATGTTCGCCAAGGTCATCGCATCGACGTGGTCGGACTTCTTCCGCGAGACGCTGTGTCGCTCGCGATAACGAGCCACCGCCATCGGGTTGATCGAGTAGACCCGCCGCCCGGTCTGTCGCAGGCTGGCGACCAACAGGCCGCGTGGAGTCTCGATCGCCATCACATCGGCGTCGACCAAGGCGACATCGTGGTGGTCCTCGGCCCCATCGATCCCGCAGAACACCTTCACTCTGAACTCCTCAGCCTGACTGTTTGTGTTGGTCAGAGACCCTGACGAGAACGCGCGGCGCCCTAATGACGAGGCTCTGCGGCCTGACCTCCGATTGAGCCGTTCGCGATCCCAGCGATCCGCACGGGCACCGGTCTCGACGGAGAACTCGGGCGGTTCCCGGTCACTGAGGTGTCCTCCGCGCGAACGGGCTCGGACGACGAACAAGCTGCCCGATCAGGTGAACAGGTGGGACGCGGACACGCCGATCGCGCCGCTCTTCGGCGAAAACGACGAGACCGTGATCGCCGTAGCGCCCGCCGACCTGCCGCCCGGGTTCGCGGAGCAGGTCAACTGACGATCCGGTGCACGGCGATGCCGGTCGTGGCTGCGGCGCAGGAAACTTGATCCTGCTAACTCGGTGTCCACTACCCGGGGTGAACCTCCGGCGAGCATTCCGTCCGACCACAGGACGAAGTGTTCCTCGTCGCCGCTCCAGGCGTCGCTGATGTGCAGTGGGACCACGTCGGTGTCGGCGACCATGCGTCGCAACCACAGCTCCGGGTAGCGCTGGAGGTCGTCGCGCGCGCGTTCGGCGTCGCTCGAGAAGTGGGGGAACAGGGGTTCGGGTAGGTAGTACACGCGGGTGGCGTCGTCGGGCACCTGGTCGAATTCGCCGTGCGGGCCGAAGAGGTCGGCTTCGACTCGGTCTGGGTGGCCGACCACTTCCTGCCGTGGCGGCACGAAGGCGGGCACGCGCCCTGGGCGCTGGCGTGGATGCCGGCGGTGGCGAGCGGACCAGCGGGGTGCAGATCGGCACGAGCGTGCTGACCCCGACGTTCCGGTACAACCCGGCGGTGATCGCACAGGCGTTCGCGTCGATGTCGCTGCCGTCGCAGGGCCGCGTGATCCTCGGCGTCGGCACCGGCGAGGCGCTCAACGAGGTGGCCGTTTCCGGTCGCGAATGCGGCGGAAGTGGCCGGCCGGGGTGCCGAGATCTACGCTGTGTCCGCCCTGTACGCGCAGGACGAGGTGCGGCGCATTGACGTCCACGCCGCGGCCCGGGCTATGGATCACCGGATGTACGCGGTCGTCGCGAACTTCGCCGGCCGGGGACCGGGGTGGGAATCGTGTGGCGGCAGCGGCGCTTGGCATCCGGACGGCACGCGGCTGAGCTCGGCCGGGACCGACCCGGGTGTGTTCACCATGGCGTTGTCGCGCAGTGAGTTGCAGGCATTGCGGGACAAGGACGCACTGGCCGGATACCCGCGGACTGCCCTCATTGCCGAGACATGGACGTGACGGCGCCCGCCCGGGCTGAGCCGCACGGCGGCTCTCGCACGGGACAGGTACTGATCTTCGATGCCGATGACACGCTGTGGGAGAACCAGGATCCAGGCGGCGAATGTGGTCGCGCACGGCTACGGCGGCAAGATGTTCTTGCGCAGTTTGAAAGAGTGCCTGGAGCGACTCCGCAAGCGGCCGGCAAGCGCAGCGGAACTGCGCCAGGTGGACGGGTTTGCGGCGGCCGTCCTGGAAGGACGGGTGGAGCCGGACCCGAGTGTCGCCAAGACACTCACGGTTCTCGGCGGCCGGCATGAGTTACTGCTGCTCACCAAGGGCGATGCCGAGGAGCAGCAGCGCAAACTGGATTCCTCCGGGCTCGCGCACCACTTTCGCGGCGTCCATATCGTGGCTGAGAAGGACGTCGACACCTACCGGCGGCTCACTCGCGATCTCGACCTGGCGCCGGCGGCGACTTGGATAATCGGCAACTCACCGAAGTCGGACATCCTGCCCGCCCGGCAGGCCGGCATGAACCCCGTCTTCATTCCGAACGACAACACTTGGGTACTCGAGCACAGTGAGCTCGACGACGATGATGAAAGAGTGCTGCGGCTGCGGGCGTTTTCCGAGCTGCAGCACCACTTCTGAAACTGAAGGAACCTGCCGCTGAGCAACGACCCGACTGCAAACGTTCTCGCCGGGTCGCCCCACCCGGGCGCCGGACAGGCGCGCAGGACGCCCAGCGTCTCGTGCGTGTTCATCTGCCACGACGGCGACGGCCGGGTGCTGCTGGCCCGACGCGGCGCCGGTGCGCGTGACGAGCCCGGTACCTAAGACTGTGGCCCCGGAGCGCTGGAGTACGGGGAGTCGTTCGAGACCGCTGTCGCGCGGGAGGTCGGCGAAGAATACTCGACCCGGCCGCTGACGATCGAGACCATCGGCGCGCGCAACGTCCTGCGAGAGGTACCGGCTTCTCACTGGGTCGCGGTGATCTTCGCGGTCAGGATCGATCCCGCCGAAGCCGCTATCGGCGAGCCTCACAAGTTCGACGAGCTGGGCTGGTTCTCCCCGGACTCGCTGCACTCGCAGCTCGCCGAGAGCATCAGGCTGTTCCGCGCATGGCAAGGGGTGTAGTGCGAGCAGGGCGCTCACGCCACTGATGGGGCATTCGTCCCGTGCGCTGCCCACCACCGGCGACAACAGCAATAGGATCGCCGGAATCCGCCGTGAGGGAGGCTTCGGTGTGCGCGTTCGTGCTGGTCGCGGAGGACGACGTCAAACAGGCCGAGTTGCTGCGCAGCTACCTGCGCCGGGAGGCGCACTCGGTGCTGGTGGTGCACGACGGCCGGGAGGCCGTCGACCAGGCGGCCCTGCGGCACCCCGCCCTGCTCGTCCTCGACGGGATGACGCCCGGTCTGGATGGGCTGGAGGTGGTGCGGTCGCTGCGGCGGGATTCCGATTTGCCGGTGCTGCTGGTGACGGCGCGGTCGACCTGTCACCCCGGGCCTCGGGCCGCAGCGTCTCCATCAATCGAGTAGACCCGTCGCCCGGTCCGGCGGAGAGCGGCGACCAGCAGCCCACGTGGGGTTTCGATCGCGACCGGGATCGGGTCAACTGCTGTGTCGTCGGCGTCGGTGAGCATGGCCGGCAGCTCGGCGAAGCCGGCAGCCGAGTCGTCGATGCGGCGCTTGGCCACCAGGGCGCCATAGGCGTCGACGAGTGCGATGTCGTGATGATCCCATTCGTTCGAAATACCCACGCCCGTAGCCGGGGAATCGGAGTCCTCCGGCAACGGGCGCACCAGCGCAATCGCAGAGTAGATCGGGTGAGCGAGTCCAGGCGGTTCGGGTTGGGCGGCACCGACTTCGCGTCCGGCGTCGGGTCAGCCGCCATCCCCTCGAACGCAGGTCGGCTGATTCAGCGTGACGCCTATCGACGCCGAAGATCAGTCGTTATTCGATGGCCCGGCTGCAGGCTGCTGCCGAGCGGCTCTGTGTCAGGCCCGTAGCGGTCATGGAGAGGAGGCAAACGGAATAAGCGTACTGCGGCGAGACGTTGTCGGACAGGGCTTCCGTACTCTCGCAAATAACGTTGCGTGCCGTGGTCTGCTCGCCGACACCTTCCAGGTAGGTGACGCAGGTCGCGGCGGATGCCTGTGCGGGGGAAGCAGTCCCCAGTATGAGAGCACCCGCGAACGCGGTGGTCGCAGCCGCGATGCTGGTCAAACGTCGATACATTGTCAACCTTTCTTCATTGCCGTATTCCTGGTCAATTATTTTCATATTGTGGCCGAGCGATAGGTAGCATATCGCCGGTGACAGAGCTGTCGGCAGGTCCATCTGAGTGGTTGGCTATTATTTCATCGAGCAGGCTGGTTGGGGTTGCCCGGAAAACTGGACACCGGGGTTTCTTGCCGCAAGGCGCGACTCTTCCCGACTGAGACGCGATTCTATCTCGTGATCAGTTTCCCGAAATTGTCGATCAGAAGGCCTCTACCTCTGGTCGGCGGTCACCTGAGAACGCGATCGCGGCCCGCTTGGTAGGTAAATGCCCGCGTGTGTGGAGCTTCCGGTGATGGTGAATGTTCATCGACACGTGCGCGGAGCGGATCATTGTCCATATTTTGTCAATTTCCTTTGTGGCAGTTGGGTCGGGCAGGTTGATGGCCAGGTCCGGTAGATGCTCTGGCCGGCGGCGTAGATCTGACGGGCCGGCCGTATTCGCGGACGCCGGTGAGCGCCCACCGGTCGATCGCGTGGCGCATCCGTCAGTCGGCGGCGTAACGGACGCAGACCCGGCGGGTGTGTCCGGATGCGCGGGTCGCCGGTGCCGGGCCGGCCTCGGCCGCTGCTGCCGGCTGGTCACCTCCGCCGATCACCGCCTGGCCGCGCTCGCCGACTTCGGCGGCGTCGAACTGCTTGGCGGCGGCCGCTGGAGCCAAACCCCGGGCAATCGAAGGTGACCACCTCCAGTCCGTGCCCGGCGAACCACTCCGCGTAGCGCGGGCAGGGCAGGTCGTCGCGGGGCGTCGCCGAAACTGTCGACCATGACGACGCACGCCGGCCAGCCGCTCTGCCGCGCCGGGAGGCAGGGGTGCCGTGGCACCGCGTCTCGCGCGACGAGGAGGTGATTCCGTGGCGTCCGACCGCCGGACGTGGTCCATCGATCTTTCCGGTCACTGCCCGGCTCCGCCGATGAGCACGATTACCGCTTGAGTCCGATCAGCAACCCCCAGCTTGTGAAAAATCGAATTCAGGTGATTCTTGACGGTTCGCTCCGAGATGGCCAGGCGTCGAGCGATGGTACGATTCGACATGCCCTGGGTGAGCAATTTCGCCACACTCCTCTCACGCCCCGTGAACTTGCCCCAAGTCATAGTGTCACCATAACCCGGGAGATTTCGAATAACGGCTGGCACTCGTTGTGTAATTTCCTCCACGCGGGCGATCAGCAGTTGTGCCTCCCGTTGATGGGCTTGTGCCCGTCGAAGCAGATCAACTATTTCCCGTTCGCGCCCTTCATCCATCTTGGAGGAGATCGGAGGCATGCGCGGAGACTCCTTGGCCGCCAAAGCCCGCTGTACCTGCAGTCGTCACCATGAGTGTCCCATGCTGCGACAGGTCAAGAAATCCTCCGTTCGGCCGTGACAATTGAGCACACTGCGGAAATTACTGCTGCAAAGGGTGGCGGAGCAGTTCTTCGGGGGCGTTGAGCAGGTGCGGTACGGCGTCGAGGTCGGCCAGCACGCGATCGCAGAGTTCGTTGTCGCGCTCGGTGAGCCGGTCGATTTGCTCTGCGGTGAGCAGAGCCTCGCGAAGGTAGAAACCGGCGTGCTTGGTCAGCCCCCGCAACGCGTGCAATGCGTGCAACGCGTCTGCCAAGCGGGTCGCCGGCCCGGCTGGTGCCGCCGGCGTCCCTGCGACGGCTTCGAGCACGAGGCGTGCCACATGTGCCTCGACGAACCCGACTCCTGATGAAGCTCGGTTGTTCCACGCCTCGAATTCTGTCTGCCCACGCCGGCGGGCCAGCCGCATCCGCTCTACCAGCCGTTCGTGCAGCAGCCGCTCCCGGGCGCGAGCGAGGCGCAGCCATGACACGGGAGTGAACGGGTCCTCCTCGACGAGGTCGTCCGGGGGCGGAGGTGTGTAGTGGTCGCCAGCCGCCATGCCACGAGCAGCTTCGAGGACGATGAGATAGCCGTCCCCGGCGGCGGGCCCCAGCATGTGGGCCAGTCCCTGGTACTCGACCCACCGGCCGGGGGTGAATATGCCGTGGGCTCCGCACCTGAGCCCGCACTCTGTCACGATCGCCGCCGCCGCGCTGCTCGCGTATGCCTTGATGAGGCCGTACGTGCGGTTCACCGCCGATCCGGACGTCCAGTCTGAGATCTCCTCGCCGGCGGGCGCTCCGGCCTGCGAACGGATCCGCGTGATCTTGATTCTCTCCACCACACGGGTCAGTGCGTAGCAGTCCGCCAACGCGCCGAAAAGAGGGCGTTGTTGGGCACGGTGGTCGAGGACGTTGCGCTCGGCGGTGAACGGCGACACCGTGTTCCTGCTTCGCGCATGTCGCAGAGCCATGACCACACCCGCCCGGGCGACGGCTGCTGCTGCTGCCGCCGCCGCCACCCAGGCGTTGTGGCGGATGTCCAGCGACCGGCGCAGACGGCGTTCCGGATCGCCGAGAGGGTCGTCGAGGACTCCGTCTGCGTCGAGGCGGGCGTTGTCCGACAGCAGCGCCGTGGGAGGGAGCAGCAGGTCGCGGAACTCGATGAGCGCGTAGTCCAAGGGCAACAACGGCGCCTCCGGCAGGGGGACGACACGTACACCGTCCGGTGTGCCGTCGATGGTGCGGATCGGTGTGACGAACGGGAAGACGCCGTAGTCCCGACCCTGCGCGAGGAGCCTGGCGTAAACCACGCCGGTCTTCGGCACGTGCACCAACCCCACGTTGGGCATGAACTTGCGCGCCGCCTCGTCGGGGGTGCGCAGCACGAACCCCCCGGTGGCCGGGTGGTACTCCGCCACGGTCCGGATGCCGAGGTGGCTGTTGCCGCGACCGACCTCGGTGACGAGCAGAGCCCCGAAGCTGGTCATGTCGTCCAGTTCGCGGACGTGCCGTTCGGCCCGGCCGCCCCCGAACTCGACGATCGCGCCGAGGCTGAGGCACACATGCAGCGTCAGCGCCAGGAACAGCGGCGGGTCGGCCACTGCCGCCCACTCCAGCGCGGCGAACAGCTTCGGCAGGTCCTGCAACAGCGCGCTACCCGGCGGCAGGTGCTCGCCCACGACGCGGAGCCTTTCGTAGGTCAGCTCGCAACGCTGTCGGTAGTCCATGCCGGCACGAGGTTGGAACACCTCGTGCCGGAACAGCTTGGCCAGTACATGGCGGAAGTCGTCATCGGCCGGCAAGGCTCACCTCTCTCGGAGTCTTGGGGGTTGCGGCACGCACCCCGGTCAGCCGCACCAGGAGCGTGCCGTCCGGCGCCAGAGCCATTGCGCCGCCGTCGGCGGCGACCACGGCGATGCCACCGCCGTGCCGATCGAGCAGTTCGACGTCGTTGGCGTCGGTGAACAGTTCCACCCGGTCCACCCCGACCGGCACCGGCAGCGGGCCGTTGGCCGCGTCGCCGCGTCCTGCGATCAGCGAGCACTGGATCAGGGCGTCCATCAGCAACACCGGCAGCCGCAGTCCCGCCAGCCGCTCGGTCCATCGGTCCAGTCCGGGGCGGAACCACGCCCGCGCTCGCCCGTCGCCGGTGCGCACGTCCGCGAGGCAGGCGAATGGCGGCTCCAGGACCACCGGTCCGGCCGCGTCGTAGCGGAATTCCGCGTCTGGCGGAACGGTTTCCGGCAGCTCTTGGGGTGGTGAGGTGGGACGCTCGGGGGCGAACTCCACTACGGTGCCGGCGTGGAGACGATCGCGGCGCACCACTCGTCCGTCGGGCGCGACGACGTCGGCGAGCACCCGCACCCGCACCCGGTCGCGGCTGTCATCGGACACCTCGACCGTGCACGCGCATCCGGCCCGGCTCAGAACGGTCAGCGGCGCGTGGAACGCCAGGTCACTCACCGCGACCGGCACGCCGGCGCGGTCGCTGCGCAGGCTCGCGGCGACCGCGAGTTCGGTGATCCACACGCCAGGCAGCGTCGGTGCTCCGTGCAACCGGTGGTGCCGGAAGTAGCCGTCTTCTTCCGGGTCCGGGCGCCAGACGAGACCGCGTCGGCCGGCATCCGGCTCCACCTCGACGGCGTGCCGCCTGCCGGTGGCGAGCAGCCGCTTCTCGGCGGTCCCGAGGTAGGTCACCTCGGTGTCGGGCAGACCGCGGCGCAGCTCGCCCAGCACCAGGCCGACGCCCTCCCGGTCGGACACGCCGGTGAGCGCGCCCTGCCTGCGCAGGAGGTCTCGCACGACCGGTTCGGCGGCGAACCCGGACTCGTCCCACAGCGGTGACGCGAAGGTGGTCTCGGAACCGCCGTGCAGGGCGGCCCGCCAGCGCGCGGCGACGCCGACCACGTCGTTGGCCGAGCAGTAGTCGGCTTCACCCGGCCAGCCCAGCACCGCGAGCAGCGAGCCGATGTTGAGCCAGCGGGCCGGCCGGCGGTCTTCGAACGCCACGCACAAGTTGAGGTAGGTCAGGACCTTCGTGTCGCGCACGGTGCGCATCGTGTCGAGCGAAGTGGTGGTCACGCGGCCCCCCGAGTGCGTGCCCGCCGCGTTGATCAGCAGGTCGACCGCCGGATGCTCGGAGAACACCCGGTCGACGGCCGCGCGGGTCTGTGTGGCGTCGGTGAGGTCACAGCGGAGGAAGTGGACCCGGTCGTTTCCGAGGAGCCCGGCGAGCTCGCTGACGGTGCGGGCCGCCTCCGCCGATGCGGCGCGGTGGTCGTACTCCGCGGACAGGCTCGCCACCGTGGACGCCGGGTCCTCACGGCGCCGCTCCGCCAGGAACACGGCCCGGGGCGGCAGTTCACCGGCTTCGGGGGCGTGGCGGCCCAGCAGATACACCGCCTCCGGGTGCCCCTCCTCGGCCAGTCGTGCCAGCAGTCGTGCGGTCAGACCGCGGGTGCCGCCCGCCGCCACGACGACCCCGCCGCGCGGCAAGGCACTACCGGTGGGAGGTGCGGCGTCCTCGGTCAACCGGTACTCCATGCGCCGCCCTGCCGCGTGGACCACCACGGCCAGTTCGTGCTGCCTGGCGGATTCCCGTTCGAGCAGGTCCATGCCCGCCGCGTCGACCAGGTCGGTGGCGACGGCGAACACCAGGGATTGCGGCGCCTCACGTGCCAGGGCCTTGACCAGTCCGGTGAACGGACCGATCGCCGGGTGCGGGGTGCCCGTGCGGACGGCATCGGTCATCAGCACCGCGTAGGACGAGTTCCTCCGTCCTCGCCACCGCTTGGCGGCCAGGAAAGCCAGGTCGTGCGCAGTGCGCAGCCGGTCGAGCGCCGAGAGGCCGTTCGGCGCGTGGCTGCCCGCCTCCAGCCGGACCAGGACGCGGATGTGCTCGAATGGCGCCTCCCCGGCCGGCAGCAGGGCAGCCAGTTCCCCGGCGGCCGGCAGGCACCCCCGCTCGACCGCAGGTGCGGCGACGACGTGCGCGTCGCCGGGCAGCGCGGCTCCCTCCGACAGCCCGGGGTGCGAAAGCACGACCAGGCTGCCCGGGGGCACCGCCGGCAGGGCGGGTCGAACTCGGCGCGGCGCGGCGGGAAGCAGCCGGCGAACTACCCGGGTCAGGACCGTCTCGGTGGCCGCGACCGACGTGGGAACGGCTCCCGGCGGAGACGACGAAAGCGTCCCGGGCAGCACGGTGTGCTCGACGGCGGTGACATCGACCTGGGGGCCGAAATCCGCCGACGAGCCGACTGTCGTATCACCACGTCCGCCGACCAGATGGGCGACCACGGCCAGCAGCGGATCGGCTCCCAGGTAGGTGCGACCGGAGCCGGCCAGCGGAGCCCGCCGATGCGGTCCGGTCGCCGGATCGGTACGGCCGAAGCGGGTGCGCAGCCGGCACAGCACAGGCAGCGAGTGCTCCCGTGCCGCCGACTCGCGGGTGAGCACGATCAGGAAAGCACCCTCGGCCGGCTGATCGGTCTGCCCCGCCGACACCAGCACGTGGCGGAACTCCGCGGTGGTGTTGCCGTTGACCCCGGCGACCACGACGGCGTCGAGGTCGCCATGCCGTAGGTACCGCTCGGCGGCTCGTAGCGCGTCCAGACCCGAGTCCGGCCCACCGTCGAGTGTCACGTTCAGCCCGCGGAAGTCCCGGACGGCGGCCACCCGCGAGGCGATGATGTTCGGCATGATCCCGGGGAAGGAGTCCTCGGTGGCCGCGGGAACCAGCGCGCGCACTCCGGCGCCCAGCCGGTTCAGGGATTCCTGCAGATCGGCATCGGTGGCCGTGTGGTCCGCGAGCGCGCGGTCGAGGTCTCCCAGGTAGCACCGCAGCGCGTAGTGCACCGCGCGCCGCGTAGGACCCATGTGCCCGACCACGACTCCTGTGGTGTCGTGCAGCTCCTGCAGTGCCTTCAGGATCGGGGTGGGCAGTGCGGCCGCCGCGCGCAGGACCATGATCTGGGTGCGGTCCATGCCGCGCAGGGTGGCGGGTGGCAACGTCACTTCCTGCCAGCCCGGCAACGGGTAGTCGTCGCCGAAGGTCGTGGCGGGCGCCGGCCCGGCGCCGCGCAGCCAGTCGGTCTGGTCGCCGCCGGGCAGGTCGGTGGCCCAGCCCACCACCACGACCTCGTCGCCGGCCGCGGCGGTATCGCAGCCGGGCCGGTCGGGCCGGTCGTCGCCCAGTACGAGATGCGCGTCGGTGCCGCCGAACCCGAACGACGAGATGCCCACGTGGCGTGCGCCGTCCCGGCCCCTCGGCACGGCACGCGCCACCCCGTCGATCGGTGGGGTGAACCGCCCTTCGGCGACGGCGTCGATCGGATCGCGCAGGTAGGGCTGCGCGGACACCTCGTCGCGGGCCAGACCGGACAGCGCCTGGCTGATCGAAATCAGCCCCGCGGCCCAGCCGGTGTGCCCGACCACCGCTTTGTTGGACGACAGCAGCGCCGGCTCACCGCGCCCGGCGACCCCCCGCAGGGCAGCCACCTCGGTGCTGTCACCGGCACGGGTCCCGGTCGCGTGCGCGACGACCCAGCCGATGTCCGCCGGATCGACTCCGGCCGCGCGGTAGGCCCGGCGCAGGGCGATCGACTGCCCTTCTGCGTTGGGCGCGTAGATGGCCTTGCCCCGGCCGTCACTGGCCAACCCGATGCCCTCGACCACACCGAGCACCCGGTCGCCGTCGGCGCGCGCGCGGTCCAGCCGCTTGAGGACCACAACACCGGCACCGTCGGAGAACAGCACGCCGTCGGCAGCGCGGTCGAAGCAGCGCACGGTGCCGGACCGGGAAAGCCCCCGGAGCTTCGAGAACAGCACCAGATTGCGTGCGCTGTAGGCGAAGGCCCCACCACAGACGGCGACTTCCGCATCTCCGTCCCGAAGTGCCTTGACGCCGAGGTCGAGTGCGTAGAGCGACGAGGAACAGGCGGTGTCCACCATGATCAGCTCGGTGTCGTCCGGCAGCAGCCCGGCGATGGCGTTGCGGCCGACCCGGTGAGGCAGGAACTCGTGCGGCGGTTGCCCCAGGCGGTCGTAGCGGCGCCGCAGCAGCCGCGCGACATCGTCCGGCAGCCGGTCGGCGACGCGGTTGAGGTAGCCGGTGAGCACGAGGTGCGCTTCGAGATCCTGGCTGCCGTCGGCCGTGTAGCCGAACGCCGCGAAGCAGCGGTCCGCCGCTGTCCGCCGGACTTCCCCCAACGCCGTGTGCAGGCAGTGGCGCAGCCACAGCGTGGTGGCCTCCCGGCTGAGCTCCGGGTCGCCGGACAGCTCGGCCGCCAGCCCCGGGTGGGGGCGGAAATCGGTGATGAACCCCGACTCGGGGGAGTACGTCCGATCCTCGGCCGAGTGGTCGGCCGAGTGGAACGAGTCCACGTCGAACAGCACCGGACGACGGAAGACGTTCCTCCCGTCCGCCAGCAGACCCCGCAACTGTTCGGGGTCGTTCGCGCCAGGCGTCACCACACCGATGCCGACCATCGCCACGGCAGCGTCTCGTGCGGGCATCGCTCGCACGCGTGGAACCGGCTCCGCCGGGCCCGGCCCACCGGAACCGGTCTTCCCCGGTGAGCCGGAACTCGTTGCGGGCAACGCCTGCGGCGCGGCCGGAGCGCGTGGTGGGGTGAGCATCGCGGTGCCGAGGGAGAGGCCGCCGTCGGCCACCACGGTCTGCCCGGTGATCCAGGAGGCGGCCGGCGAGGCCAGGAACACCACCAGTTCGGCCAGTTCCTCCTCGCGCCCGAGACGGTGTCCGAGCGGGGTCGCCTCCCGCACCCGCTCGGCCAGCCGCTCGGCATCGGGGAACAAGGCGGCCACCGCGCCGTCCAACAGGCCGCCGGAGGCTGTGTTGACCCGGATGCCGTCGGCCGCGAATTCCACCGCCAGGTAGCGCGTCAGCGCCTCCACGGCCGCCTTCGTCGTGCCGACGGTGGCGTAGTCGCCGATCACGAGCGAGCTGCCGATCGACGATAGGTTCACGATCGCTCCGCCACCGCCGCGGCGCACCATCAGGGGCGCCGCTCGCCGAGCGCACCACAAGCTGCCGTGGACGTTGGTGTCCACCGCCCGCTGCCAGTGCGACTCGTGCAGCCGGTCCAGCGGGAGCAGGGCCCCCGACGCAGCGTTGTTCACCAGGACGTCGAGCGCACCGTGCCGCCGCTGTACCTCGTCGAACATGGAGTCGACCTGGTCGGCGACGGCGACAGAGGCACGCACCGCCTCCACCGACGCACCCCGCGCGGTCAGCTCCTCGACCAGCCGAGGTGCCTCGGCCGTAGCGTGGAAGTAATTGACGACCACGTGCGCGCCCCGGCGGGCGAACGCCGCGGTGATGGCCCTGCCGACTCCCCGCGCGCCACCGGTGACGAGGACGACCCGGCCCGCGAACTCCCCGCTCATCGCGATATCTCCGCGCCGTTGACGTAGTCGGCGATGCGGCCGAGCGTAGGCAGCTCCCACACCGGCAGCTCCGCCGAACGCTCGGGCAGGTCGAACCTCTCGACGACCCTGCCGAGCAGAGAGGTCTGCTTCAGCGAGTCGACCCCCAGTTCCGCCTCCAGCAGGGCGTCCTCGGTCAGCAGGTCGGCCGGGTACTCCAGCGCGTCGGCATACAGCTCGCGCAGCTCGACGAGGATCTGATGCCGGTCGAGCCTGCTCGGCGTGACGGGGGCAGGCGGGACGTCGTCGGCCACGCCGACCACCTGTGCCTCGGGGGGCGACGGTGCCCGTACCGGAGCGGGGGCCGGTCGCGACTGACCGTTACGGGAACCGGGCGCCGGTGGCTGTCCGGCGGCGCGCAGTCCCGCGTCTTCCCCCTGCGGGTCGACCAGGGGGGCGAACGCCAGCACGTTCGGGACCGTCTGCTCGACGCACTTGGTCAACGCGTTGAGGGCGCCGCTCTCGATGAAGGTGCTGCACCCCTTCGCGTGCAGCGTGCGCACCGTGTCGGTGAACCGGACCGGGAGCACCAGGCACTCGGCCAGTGCCTGCTTCAGGTCGTCGTCATCGGTGTAGCGACGGCCGTGGACGGGTGAGTGGACGGCGTGCCGGAGCGGTTGCTGGCTCACTTCCCCCATCCTCGCCACGAAGTCCGCCACGGCGGGCCGCATGGACGGGTGGTGCGACGCATACGGCAGGTGCAGGCGTGCGAACAGCACATCGAGTGTCGTGGCGAGCCGTTCGGCGCGGTCGAGAGCGGCCAGGGGGCCGGCGAGCACCGTCTGCCGCGGCGCATTCAGGCAGGCGACCACCAGGTCCGGCTCGTCCAGCACCCCGGCCACGTGACCGGCGGTCTCCTGGTCCACGCCGATGGCAGCCATCCCGCCCATGCCTTCCCACGTCCGCAGCGCCGCCGTCCTGGCGCATACCAGCTGCACACCGTCGGCGAGGGTGAACGCGCCGGCGGCGACCAGCGCGGCGATCTCGCCGAAGCTGTGGCCGACGAGCAGCCGGGGCCGCACCCCCTGTGCGGTGAGGATGCGGTGCACGACCACCGAGACGCCGAAGATGGCCAGCTGGAGCACTTCGGCCGGTTCGTCCAGGAGCCGGCGGATCGACCGCGGCTCGCCGCCGAACAGAGCTGCCGACACCGGCGGCACGTCGAGCCGCGCGGCAGCGTCGTCGATCTCTCCGAAGGTGGCGTCGACCTCGGCGTAGGAGTTTCTGGCTTGCCTGAGCACTCCGGGGGAATAGGCGCCAAGGCCGGGGAACAGGAATACTGGGCGATCGGGCACGGTGATTCCTCCGGGTACGTGGTGGGGGGTCAGACGGGGATGCGGCCGTGCTGGAGGAAGCCGAAGATCTGCGGCCCGCCGACGAAGCAGGTCGTTCCGCCGTCGGCGACCAGGCAGCTGCCGGTGACCCCGCGCGAGGCGTCACCGGCGAGGTAGATCACCGAGCCGACCACGTCCTGTGGGTCGCCGAACGCGCCGGACGGCACGGCTGCCAGCAGTCCCGCGGTCGCCTGGGGATCGGCGAAGAAAGTGGTGGTCAGGTCGGTCCGGATCCAGCCCGGTGCCAAGGCGTTCACCCGCACCCCTGCGGGAGCCCACTCGGCGGCCAGCGTCCGGGTCAGCGAGATGACCGCCGCCTTGGTGACGGCGTAGTGGGCGAGCATCGGCGTGCCGCCCAGCCCGGCGATGGACGAGAGGTTGATGACGGAACCGCCACCCCGCTCGACCATGTGCCTGCCGAACACCTGGCAGGCGTGCACGGTGGACTCCAGGTTCAGCCGCAGCACCCGCGTCCAGTCGTCGAACTCCAGGTCCAGGAACGGGCCGGCGTGCCCTATTCCCCCGGCGTTGTTGACCAGCACGTCCAGGCCGCCGAATTCCGCCAGCGTCGTCCGGGCTGCGGCCTTGATCTGCTCGCCGTCGTTGACGTCACAGGTGAGGACGAGCGCTCGGCGGCCCAGCCCTTCGACTTCCCCGGCCAGTCCCTCCAGGGCGGTGGTGTTGCGAGCGAGCAGCGCAACGTCGGCGCCGGCCGCGGCCAGGCCGGTCGCGATCGCCTTGCCGATCCCTCTCGACGCCCCGGTGACAAGCGCCTTCTTGCCCTTCAGGTCGAACAGGTCCAACGCGGATGACATCGGTCCTCCAATCGACGGTGCGGGCTGCTGTGGTGGTGTCATGCGGTCATGGACGCGGCGCGGCTGTCCGCGGCGAGCGCGATGAGTTCCTCGAAGCTCTCGCGAAGCGAGAGGACGAAGGCATCCGGATCGGTGAACGCGCCGGTGTCGAGAGTGATTCCGATATGACAACTGTCCGCGTAGGTGGTCAGCGCGATGCTCGTCGCGCCGCGCAGCAGCGGGGGGAACGGCGAGACCCGCAGGATCCGTGATCCCGCGAGGCAGAGCTCACCGGACGGTCCGGTGAAATGGGTGGCGATCAGGTCGTTGCCCCGGAACATCTGGGTGAAGACGAACCTCACCAGTGGTCCGGGCAGGGGTGCGATCGGCCGCGTGAGCAAATCCAGTGCCCGCAGCGTCGATCTGGTGCGGATGGCGGTGATCCGCCGGTTGGCCTCGGCGATCCGCTCGACGGCGCTCAGACCCGACACCGGCATGGCCAGCCGCGTGCTGGCCAACCGGTTACCCGCCGGCAGGTCGTCGCGCCGGCGCACACTGATCGGGATCAGGAACGGAACCGCGGGGAGGTCCACCCCGAAGCGGTGGTGGTAGCGCTCGAAGCCGCCCATCAGACCCGCCACGAAGGCGTCGTTCAGAGTGCCGCCACCCGCTTTGGCGGCTGCCCTCAGCGCTTGCCGGGGGAATTCGAGGGCGTCGAAGTGCACCGCGTGGCTGCGTGCACGCAGCAGCGGTGATGCGGGGACAGGGGGCAGCAGGGTGGTTCGGGCGAACGAGGCCACTCCGCCGGCGACCTGATCGACCGACGGCAGCGCGATTCCCCTCGAGCGGGTGGTCCACGCCACGCGAGCCCCCTTCGCGCCCCGGATCGCGGACCGGGGCAAGGTGAGCAGCTGCCGGGCGAGACGCCCGCCGAGCAACACGGTGGCGGGGACGGCTCGGCTGCTGTGGACCGGCGGTAGCGCGGGCTCGGCGGACGATGTCGCCGCCTCGTCCAGCAGCACGGTGGCCAGTTGTGCCGCACCCAACCCGTCGCTGAGGCTGTGGTGCAGCTTGAGCAGGTAGGCGGCCTTGCCGCCGTGACCGTCGTCGAGTCCTTCCACCAGCGTCGCCTCCCACAGCGGGCGGTCCGGCGCCAAGGGGGCCGACGCGACCGCTTGCGCCAGGTCGAACAGTTGGCGAGTCGTCCCGGGGGCGGGCAGCTTCACCCGGCGGACGTGGTTGCGCACGTCGAATGTCCGGTCCGCCACCCAGAACGGACGTCCCGAACGCAGCGGCGGCTCCAGGACCCGGTGCCGCAACCGGGGCACGATGCGGGTGCTCCATTCGTGCCTGGCCACCAGCCGCCGCCAGTCGGGGCACCGGTCGAGCACGAAGACACCGAGCATGTTCGATCGCATTCCCGGGTGATTTTCCGCGCGCCAGAACAATGTTTCCAGCGCGTTCATTTCACTCGGCGAGCGCCAGATGAGGTGCTTGGGCAGCTCGGTGCCGCGACTGGGCATGATTCCTCCCGCATTCGGGTGGGTTTATTCGGCCGATTCGATCAAGGGCCAAAGCGCAGGTAGGACAGGGTTTTCATCTCACCCACGTTTTTCGGCAATGGGTACCCCCATCAGCGTGATGAAAATATCGACCCATCGCCGGCCGCACTTTGGGCAGGTACTTTCGGACGAAGCCGCCGCGGTGACCGGTTTTCGGCCCGGCCCCCTGGATGGGCGACCGGCCGGATCCGACGCCCTCACGTTCCGTGAGAACGGCGAGACGGGGCCATCGTGCACCGGGCGCACGAGTGAAGGGAGCCGTGCCGCCCTGACATCTCGCATGCCTCTGCCGGGCTCTTCGCTGCGCATGGCACTAAAGTCCCGTATCCCCGGCCCACTGCCCATGCCAGGCTCGATCACACGGACCGCCTTTATTGGCGGCTGTGGCGAATCCCACTGGACCGAGCCGAGGGAGTGGCGAAGTGACGATCGACAGGACGACCAGGACGACCCGGCCGGCCAGGCGTATCGGGTTGACGAGATTCCTCGGCAACCTCATCGACGACACCAAGGACTTCGTCGACGACGTACTGGACCGCGGCGACGAGGTGGAGCACGACTTGCGCAACACCGCCCGGCGGACGCTCCGCGAGGACGACCGCGACGAGGATCCGCGCGAGGACCAGGAGGAGCTCGCGGCGCTGCGAGAGCAGCTCAACGAACTGGCCGAAAAGGTGTCGCTGTTGTCCGCGGCCGGAGGTCGCGCCGAGGCGGCACGGACCAGCTGACCGGGTGGCGCAGAACGGCGCGGCGGACGAAGCCGGATGAAAGCGGTGGCAAGACGCATGCTGATGCGCGAGCAGGACGGCGGTCTCACCGACGTGGCCGAGCAGCGACCGATTGCCGACACCGAGGTCCTGGACGACCTCCGCGCGGGTCGCCCGTTCCGGGCCCATCGCCGCGGCACGGGAGCCGACTGCACGATCGAAGTGCTCGCCCGGGTGATGGGCGCAGTTCCGGCCGGAGAAGGGCGCCGCGGAGGATGTGGTGGGCAGCCGGCCTTGGCGGACCTGGTGAGAGTTCTGTCGCCCTCGTGGCAAATCTGCTGTGACCGACCGTGAACGGGGCACGGGCGTCGCTCATCGCCGTGACGCTGTGCCGCCTGCTCATCCCCGACCACCACGCCGCAGACGGCGAGCGACATCCCGGCTCCCGGCGGCGCGCGGTGGCGGCGCGGCAGGCCATCGAAGGCCTCGGTCCGCTATACATCAAAGTCGGGCAAATCCTCTCCACCCGTCCGGATCTCGTCTCCGCGGCCACGACCGAGGAATTGGCGACCCTGCACGACCGGGTGCCCGTAGCGCCGTTCGAAGGATTCGAATGGGTACTGGAAAATGAACTGGGAACGGAATGGCGAGAACAATTCCGGCACTTCGACGCCGAGCGGCCCTTGGGCTCGGCATCGCTGGCCCAGGTCTACCGCGCGACCACGCGGGACGGCCGTCCGGTGGCGGTGAAGGTGCAGCGACCGGGGGTGCGGGCCGTCGTGGAGGCGGACATGGCGACACTGCGCCACGCGGCCCGGTGGTCGGCACGGCTGTGGCCCAAGTTCAACGCCGTCGTCGACCTCAGGGCCATGCTCGCCCTCGTCTTCGAGGCCATGCACGGAGAACTCGACTTCACCGTCGAGGCTCGGCACATGGAGAACGGCAGGAGGGCCGTCCAGGGCTTCGATCACTTGACCGTACCGGAGGTCGTCAAGGCGACACCGAGGGTGCTGGTTCAGGACCTGGCGCCGGGGCGATCGATCCGCGAGGTCGAGCGCGACGAGTTCTCCCGGCCCGAGCGCCTGGCCATCGCCCACGACCTGATGGCGTTCATGTACCGCGGCTACTTCGTCGACCGGACCTTCCACGCCGACCCGCACCCGGGAAACGTGTTCGTCGCGCCCGGCCACCCGGCCGCCTTGATCGACTGGGGGATGGTCGGCCGGCTGGACCGGCCGACCAGCCTCAGGCTCGCGCTGACGCTGATCAACATCGTGCAGAACGACGGTGACGGCGCGGCCAAGGCGTGGATCGAGATGGGCAAACCCACTTCGTGGGCCGACATAAGCGGGTTCACCAGCGACGTCGCGGCGCTCGTGCCCAGGGTGGCGACGGCGACCCTGGAGGAACTCGACTTCGGGCTCACCTTGACCACTGTGCTGCGCCATTCCACCTCGCGCGGCATCAAGACGAGCCCGGTCGTGCCACTCCTGGGCAAGTCGTTCGCCAACATGGAGGGCTCCATACGATGCCTGGCCCCAGAGCTGTCCGCCGCGGAGGTCTTCCGGGAGGAACTGGCCACCATCATGGTGGACCTGGCCTGCGAGGCGCTGTCCGAAACCCAGGTCGCACGCGTGGTCACGGAACTGCTGCTGACCGCCAACGGGAGCTACAACCAGGCTCGGGGGATCCTCCGCGACTTGGCGGACCGTGAGTTGTCACTGCCGCTGGAGTCGAAGGGCGCCCCGGTGACGACGTCACTCCTCACCAGGCTCGCATTGCTGGCGATCACGGTGTTCGGCATCGGCTACGTGCGCAGGGCTACTACTTCCCGGAACAATGGAGATTGACCCCGCGCCACCACGACATCGCGCCGGGCCTGTCCAGGGCCGCCGGATGATCGCCGACGCGCCACGGATGCCGGTGCCGTGGTGCGACGGGAGTCGGTAACCGCCTATCGGCGGCGGTTGCCGCGGGCGTCCGTATCGGTCAGGTGGGGCGATAGCGTCAGCCGCTTCAGGGCTTCTGCGACACTGCGATGAAGCGGCAGGGCCTGTTCCAGGCCGAGGGCGGTGACCGGCCGCAGCAGTGCTCGCCGTCGGCCGGCGACCGCGAAGGGCACCCCAGCCCTGGCAGCGTCAGCAACGGAGTCGATCAGCACCGTCAACACGCCGGCGGTGCAGAACTCAACCGCCGACGTATCGCAGACCAACGCCGGCGGATACAGGCGTACTTCGTACGCGAGCAGTGCGGCAAGAAGATCGGTGACCGTCAAGTCGAGCTCGCCTGACGCGGTGACCACGCTGGCAACGGCTGTCCGGGTCACCCCGAACGACGCTGCCGCCCGATGGCGCGGACCTCGCGACCGGGGAATGAACGTCGACGACACCAGCGTGACCTCCTCCAACCAACTCCGCGAACCCATTCCGCACGACGAAGCCAGCAGAAAAGGACAGCAGGCTCCTGCGGCGGCCTCAACACCTGCGACGTTCCGGCGTCACCCGCCAGTCTGCCGATTTCACCTCGATCTCCGCCGTAAAGATACCGGCACCGCCTTCCAAAGCCGTAATCCTCCGCACGGAACCAGCCAATCGGGTGGTTTCACAGAAGCGGCCCGAACGAAATTCGTCTGCCCAGGCGCCTGCCCTCCGGCCCCAGCGCCGATCGAACGACGCTCGGGCACGAGCCGATCACCGAGCGCATGCCGCGCGCATTGAAGGAACCGAAGCAGACGCATGGGAAATCGAGGACACGACCACGATCGCCGACCAGCACCCCGTTGCCGGGGTGCAGTCTTTGGGCGACTGCGTGTCGTTCCGTTCTGGCCGAAACACCGGAGACGATCGGGGCCGTGAGCACGTCGGCATGCAACGCACTCACGGGCCTGATCGCTGAAGCGAGCCACCGATCGCCGGCCCCCGAACGCTACGCAGTCAACGACGCCCTCGGGCCGCTTCCTCGTCCGGCGACTCGGTGATGCTGCACAGATAGGCGAAGCCGGCGTGCGCGGCGCGGCCTGCACGAGGGCGACGGCCGAGGCCGTCAGCAGCCCGCCGGCGGCGAACGCGGCGAGTCTGCGGCCAGTGTGGAGCATGGGTGGCTTCCTTTGGTGGACCGGTAACCGGTCTTCCGTGGCCGGATGAATCGTCGGTGTACAAGTCGCCGAATCGGTCGCGGAGCTGCGCCGGAAGCTGGTCGCGCTGCGGCCCGCCCGGCCGGCAGATGCGAGCGCGAAACGGGCTGCCACCGGCTGGGTCTTCGGCAGTTGACGGTCACGAAACCGCCGCCCGGCGGGCAGGCAGGCCGAAGGTGTCGAGGTGGGCCGGAATCTTGTGTCTCCACGTCCTGGAGAGACCTATCCGTTACTGTCTTATCGTCGTACGATAGCTGTGGTCTCACAAGCATTCGGGCGTCGAATCCTGGAGGTCCGATGGTCGCCGATCCCGTGGAGATCACGTTCGACTCCCATGGCACCGAATGCGTTGGGTCCCTTTATCTGCCGTCCACCACGACTCGAGGTGTGCCGTGTGTGGTCATGGGCAACGGGCTCGGCGCCACCCGGGATCTCATCCTGCCCGCGTACGCGACCCGGTTCGCTGCCGGTGGCTTCGCTGCTCTGACGTTCGACTATCGCCACTTCGGCGCCAGCGGTGGCACGCCACGGCAACTCCTGCACACTGCCCACCAGCAGGAGGACTTCCGCGCCGCGGTGCGTTTCGCCCGGACTCTGCCGGGAGTGGACCCTCAGCGCATCGCGCTCTGGGGGCTGTCGTTCGGCGGCCTGCACGTGATGACGATCGGCGCGACCGACCCGAGTATCGCCGCAGTAGTCGCTCTCACGCCCGGGTTGTTCGTCTCGCGTCCCGCTCTCTCGATGCTGGCGAAGCTGGTGACCACTGGTGTCGCCGACGCGATCCGTATGCTGCGTGGCCGCGAACCCCGCCGTCGCCCCATCATCGGTGATCGCGAGGAAGGCGCCCTCATGAGCAACGCTCAGACCGAACGGGCCATGCACTCGATGACCAAGGACGCTCCATTGTGGCGCAACGAAATCTCGTTCGCACGCGTATTCACTTTGCCGATGCCTCGAAATCCGGGCAGGCTCACCATGCCATTGTTGATGTGTCTGGCCGACGAGGACAGGGTCACCTCGCCGAGTGCAGGAAGGTGCGCGGCGCGAAAAGCCCCGCGCGGAGAAATCCGCCACTATCCCGCCGGCCACGTCGACATCCACGTCGACCCCGTCCGCGGCCAGGTCATCGCCGACCAGCTGAACTTTTTCCGGACCCACCTGCATCCGTAGGCCGAGCGCGTGGGCCGCTCGTCTCGCATCGCTGGCGGCATACTGATGGCACGTGTTCCGAGGGGACACGGTCACGCACGGAGTAGTGTCTGCGTCAACCGCTCATGGTGACAGAGAAGGTCGTCGGGATGCTCTCGAGCAGGTCGCTCACTGGACGGCGACGGTTGGGGTGCCCTCCGCACCGGGATCCATTTCCCCGTCCAGCTCCTCATTCGAACCCTGGTTGCCGCATTGGGTGGCCCACGCCGGGAACTACCGGAGCGTCTCGGCGCCGACCCGTAGCTGACCAGTGACCCGCGTTGGTTGACCACGATCAGCAGCGGACCTTGCTGGGTGAGCTTGCCGAACAGCGCCCGCAGCTTGGATTCGGTGTTGGGCACCCGCGTTACGACTGTGATGATCAAGGGGGTGCCGGCCCCGCGCCGTGGCCTGACCCGCGTTACGACTGACCGATGTGTCCTTGTCTTGATCTGTCGGTCTCGGTCCGGGGCCGGTGTGCCCGCGCGGGCTCGTCCTGTGGCTGCCCTCGGCCGCCGCGGCCTCCAGGTAGGCGACACCTTGACCGGGGAGGCGGGGCACGTGTTGACAGCTGAAGCTAACGCCACTAGCTTTCAGCTACAGACGTTAGCTTCCATGGAGGACATCGTGACCGAGTACCTGAACATCGCCGGCAACACCATTGCCTACGACGTGAGCGGTGAGGGCCTTCTCGTTGTTCTGGCGCACGGCATGGGTGACAGCAGGCACTCCTACCGGTTCGTCGTTCCGGCTCTGGTCGCGGCCGGGTACCGGGTCGCCAACGTCGACATCCGCGGTTGCGGTGAGTCCAGCCTCGGCTGGGACGGCTACAGCCGGACGGACATCGCCGGCGACCTGGTCGCGCTCGTACGCCACCTCGGCGGTCCGGCCGTGATCATGGGTCAGTCGATCAGCGGTGGCGCCGCGACCATCGCAGCCGCCACGGCGCCCGAGCTGATCACCGGCGTGGTCGAGCTGGCGCCGTTCACCCGCAAGCAGTCGGTCTCGCTGGGCGGGTTGCTGCGGGTGAA